>JAHDCT010000021.1:3359-12165 GCA_020629735.1 bacterium
AACTTGGTTGGTAAAATTTGAGAGTTGGTTAATGATAAGAAAATAGAAGGAATTATTGATATTACAGATGAATCAAGCAAGAATGTGATGAGAGTGACGATTACTCTTAAGAAGTGAGTTGAAAAAGAGAATATTCTTTTGAGACTGTATAAATATACGGATCTCCAGACTAATTTTAATGTTAACAATGTGGCATTAGTAGAAGAATGAAGACAACCAAGACATTTGAATATTAAAGATATGCTCGTCCAGTTTGTTGATTTTCGTAGACAAGTTGTGATGAGAAGATCTCTTTTTCAATTGGATAAAGCTAAAGGAAGACTTCATATTCTTGAATGATTACAAAGAGCAATTGACATTCTTGATGAAGTTATCGAGACTATTAAATCAAGTGATACAAGAGAAGAAGCGAAGAATAGCTTGATGGAGAAATTTGATTTCTCAGAAGAACAGGCAGAATATATCTTGATGTTAAGACTTCAAACTCTCGTATGACTCGAAATACAGAAAATTCTTAATGAAATTGGAGATAAGAAAGAGCTTATTGAATATCTTGAATGAATTATTGGTGATGAGAAAAAACTTGATGCAGTTGTTGCGGATGAACTTATCTACATTAAAGATACATATGGAGACGATAGAAGAACGGAGGTGTCAGATGATGTCGAATCTGTCTACTCATTGAATTCTAATATGAAGAGACTCAAGAAACTTGATGAATTAATCAAGGAGGATGTTCTTGTATGGATTGGGTCTGACTATCGTATGAAAGTCTTGTATCAAAGTAGAGTAATGTCTCTTCCAAAAGATACATGGACGTTTACAAAGACTCATAATCAAGATAAAGTAGTAGTAATTACAGACACAGGTGAGCTAGTAGTTGAGAGATTGAAAGATCTTGGTAAATTTACGACACAAAGTGATCCACTTGATCCTGCTAAGCATTATAAATTGAAGGGTAATCTTGTTTTCTCTGAAACAACTGCCTTTGATTTTGATCATCTGTTAATTCTTTCTAATCAAAATAATGTGAAGAAGGTAAGTAAAGAACTCTTATTTAAGCTAAAGAAATTCCCAACCATTTGTATGGGACTTGGGGATAAGGAAAAAGTTATCAAGGTATTGCCTGTAAAAGATGATGACAAGATTGGTGCTATTTCTGAATTATGATCAATTTTGATCTATGAATCAGCTCAAGTAAGAGCAATGTGAAAGACGGCTAATTGAGTTAAGGCAATTGATTTAGAAGAAGGAGATAAAGTAGCTGATGTATTTGTGTATCGTGATGAACCATTTATCTTTATGCATTCTGATCAACAAGGTAAATTAATCTCTGTAGAGGATATTTATGAACAAAAGAGAGGTAAGATGAAGAGAGGTCAAACGTGAAGATTAGCTGCAGAACTTAAGAAAGGACAGAGACTAAGATGAGCTATTGCTATAACTGAATGAGGTGTAAGTATTAAATTAGAATCATGAAGAGTTGATGATTTTGATTCTGATAAGATGGACCTTAAGATGCCAGAGGATGGATTAAGTAAAATTACAAATGGAAAAATTGAATTGATGTGGAGAGGACGAGAAGAAAAGGAGGCTAGGAAAGATGGAGAAGTTGAGTTAGACAATACAGATAGAAAATACAAAGAAAGAGGAAAGAAGAATAAATAGTTCTTAATTTCTTTATCTCGTCATCATTATTATGAAGGTAAATAAATATCGATTTGTTCCTAAAACATATGGTTGGTGATTGACGCCCATAAGTATAGAGTGATGGTTGGTTGTTCTGTTTATGGTGTTGGTGATTGTAGGTTTTGCTAGATGATTTCTTTGAGATCCGTCAACTGAGCCAACTGTTTGAGAAACGATTTTGTTTTTCTTGGCTGTGATGTTTATTTCTTTTTTTCCCATCTTATGCCTTAAACCTCGTATTAAGTGAGAGTTGAGATGGAGATGGTGACAGAAAGATGTTGATTGGAATGATGATGAAGAGTAGTGTTGATTAAAGAAAAACTCCTGAGAGGGAGTTTTTTTGTTATTAGAGATATTATGATTTTGTAAAGGGGTATAACTTTAGGGTTTAATCCATTCTTTATAAAAGGCGTTACGTCATTCATGAGCGTTTTTTACGACTGATATAATTGTTTCTTTTCCAATATCAAAGTTGTTTTGATCATCGATGGTGTCACAAAGTGTGTGCAATTTTTCGTTTTGAATGAGATTGTTAGTCCCATATTTTTGTTCTAGATTTTTTGCCATAATTGCGAATTTATGTACTTCTTTTGCTAACACTTCTTGTTGTTCTGCTTGTAAGGTTGCGAATTTTGTCACTTTCTCATATGCTTCTTTTTTTGCTTTTCCACTGTCTTTTTCATCTGAGAGATAAGATACTACATTATCTGGACTTGAGAATTCTTTTAATAGTTCGTTTCCAACTACAACTCTTTTTAGTGCTGGTTCTAGATTTTGAATTCTTATTGTGTGAACTTCATCTTTTGTAAGATTACTTGGTTCAAATGCTTCTCGAATAGATGATGGAATCGCTTCTCATAACTCAATATTTGTCCATCAATCGATTTGATCTGCTCAGAACTTATTTAATCAAACGAGTATGGCTTCATTACTGTATTTTCAGTTTTCATCTGGTTTGATGAGATTTAACATATTTAAATTGCTTGTTAATATTCCTGTTAGTTTTTTATCGAATTTTTCTTGTGGTGTTTCTGGGTCTGTAGAAGATTCTTTTTCTTTTGGAAGAAAGAATTTTGTAGTATCTTCAACATCTCCTTTTGTTTCTGCTTGCTCGATGATTGATTTAGCACTTTCGGATCTACTTTGAAGGGTGTCTGCTACTTGTTGGTCATTCATAGATTGTATTTTTTCATGTGCATCATTTTCACTTTCTCAAAGAGTTATATTTGACCATCATAACAATCATTTTATTGCCATAATCATTGAGATTAATCAATTTGATACTCACGCTTTTACAAGGTCTCTTTCGAATCACAGGTTGTCAATTTTATTGTTATAGTAATCTATTTTTTCGTGATTTTCATCTATTTCTTTTAGTTCATTGAGGTGGGTTGTTAATGCGTCTATTGCCTTTTGATAATTGTCTTCAGATCGTTCTGCATCCAGTCTGTCTGTTGTGCTTCTGTTTCATTCGAGTACTTTATTTAGTTTATTTAAAACTCATTTCTCATCTGATTCTGTTTCAACGTTTGTAGCTCATTTATCAGAGTAAATGAGAAAGGATTTTAAGTTGTTTTCATCAATACTTTCTTTTACATAAAAAGTCTCCTGATTTTCTCAGGTTATTTGAGTTTCTCAGGTAACTTGATGTAGTTTTTGTCCATCTTTGAAATACAATTTATTGTCAACAACAGAAGTGTTAATTCCTTCTTGTTTGTGTATGGTAACTGTTTCAGAGTTTAGTGTTACTGTTTCACTTGAATCTCATCGCATGTGGATCATCATTTGATTTAAACGATGAATATCTTCAGGTTCGTTAGTATTTTTTTTTGCTGCTTGGATTGCTAAATCAAGTCATTTTTGAACTACGAGTTTTTTATCTGGTGTATATTTTGAAGCTATTTTTTCCCAACCATCATCAAATTTTTGTTCAAATTCATTATGATCTACTGCATCTTCCAGTGATTTTTGTACTTTTTCTTGTTTTGCATTTTCAGCATTTGCTGTATCAATGTTATGGAGATCTTCGAATGGCATGGTACTATAAAAATTATAAACTTGCTAAAAGGTCTTCGCAATCAGCTTCATCTTGAGCTTTACTTTCTGCTTCCATGTTTTTTATTTTATCAAGAATGGATAAAGAAGTTTCTAGTTTTCCTTTGTCTATTTGATCTTTTGTTGCTAGAATAGAACTTTCTATGAGCTCGACATATACTGCTATCATTTCTTCTGTGAAGTCTGGCGATTCAAGGGCTTTTAAAAATGCTCAAGCCGGTGCCCAGACTTGTTCTAGTGTTTGAAGAAGTTTTCTTAGATATTCGAGTTTTTTCATAATTTTTTTTAACAAATGCAATCTAGTTAAAGTATATGATTAGGCGTAATTTCTGTCAAATGATTAGTTCTTAGACTGAGGTTCATATGTGACTGAATAAATTGATTCGGGCAGCTATTTTTTCTGAATCATCTTCATTGATTCAATATTCTGAAAGATCAATTTCGTTAGTTCATATGTTGAGTGATGTTCATTCTTGTGTTATTTTTTCTCATACATGTGCTCCGTCAGCTGCGATGAGATTTTTGAAAGTATTGATAGCCGTACTAAGGTTTATTAATTGAGTAGCCTCTAGTTGATTCGTTTCTAATTCAAGGGGATCTTCATCAGTTCAATCTGGTTTTGTATATAGTTTTAGATTTCATGCATTATATTGAATGTACTTGTGTTGAGTTTCATCTTGAAAAACAAAACTTTCTACGGCTCAATTGAGGTTGTAGGTATATGTTCAAGTTTCTGACTTAATTGCTATTGAGTTGTTGTTTATTGTAAGTGGCTGGCTTTTAAACTTACTTCCTAAATCTATGAAGCTTCATGATTGGTCTATCATGTATTGAAAATAATTTCATCAGTTATGTATTTCAGGATCTGACTCAATAAACGTGAGTATTTTCTCGTTCTCATTGATGTCTATTTCTTGTATTTCTGTAAAGCTACTTTTTTCTTTGAGTGTTGTGAACTGGTCGGTTAATAGATATCCATTTTCTGTGTTTAATGAGTACACTCATTGATCGTTTATCGCATAGATACCATTTTGGTGTTCAACAATAGTTTCTTGACTCTCGACGTATGGATATTTGTCTGGTAGAGTTAATTTCTTTTCTCCATAGTAGATTGCATCTAGTCAACTTTTGGGGTTGCTAAGGTCTTGGCGGAGAGGTGCAGCGTAGAGATTTAGTGTGCTAATTACTGTATCCCAATCTTTTTGTTCTATTCATATATTGTTAAAGTTTAAGTAAGCATCTTCTCTTCTATCGAGTCAATCTGAATAATAGAGATTTCAATTATTTTTGTCTACATAAAGTACCATTCATTCTTGATCCCCTCATTTCATAATTGCCGTGGTATTAGTGTTAATGAGATTTATTAAATTTTCATGAATATCTATGTATTCGATTGAATTTGAAGCGGCATGTGATATGTTAACTGCATTGTGATTAGAGTTGGGAGGGAAAATGCTAATTGTGTTGTTTCCTCGGTCAAATGCTGCTTTATTTAATTCTTGAAAACTAACTCAATATTCAAGTAACTCACCTTGTTCATTAAATGAAGTATAATTTGTTTCTTGGTGATTGAATAATATTCAACTTCAGTTTTCGTTATATCATGTATCAAAATCAAACCAGATAGGAAAGTGATTTCCATCTTTTAATATTACATAATCGTGCCATCATCATTCTTTGTCATGAATTTCAAAGTTGAGAAAGTTTTCTTGTTTGGATAGTGCTCACGTACTTCAATCAAAGCTTTTTCCGAAAGAACTAAAATTTTCATTTTCTACCCAATTTATTTCTCCACTTTGATTGTCAATTTGCATAAATCAGTTTTCAGTTATTCAGTAGAGATAATTACCAAGCATTTGAGGTTCAACAATGCATGATAGTGCTTCTCATCTGCTTTCAATATTAGGTTTAATGAGATTTCATTGTGCATCTGCTATTTGATACGTTTCTCATGATTTTATCATGCTGTAGTTTGATCAAGAAATTCGTTGAAAGTTGTCTGGAAGAGTTCAATTTTCTTGTTTTTCTGTGTTTTTTAAATAACTAAGGTGGTTAACAGCATTAGCGTATGTGTCATTAAATTCTGGTGTGTCATCATGTTCTTGTACTTTTAGTATTGCTTTCTTTAGTAAAGCTATTTTTCCTGTATGATCTAATCAACTGGTATTACTGATTATTTCTTGATGACTTTTGTGGAGAAAATCATGGGCATCATTAGCATTTTGAATTTTGTCAAAGTTACCATCATATACCGTTTCTTCTTCTTCTATGTCTACTTGGGCAGTAGCATGAAGTGGATTTTTGTTGTATACACGAATGGTCTTTTTCTTTTTATCACATTTTACAAATACATCATGTGTTTCTGTATCTTGAGTATCTTGGAAGAGATAATAATTTCATTCCTCTAGATTAATTACATTTGAAATAGTGTATTTTCAGAGCATAAGTCTTGCTCAATTATCTTCTGTCTTTGGTAGGTATGTATCTTGGGCTAGGATGTTGTATCATTGAAATGTATCATCTTGTAATTTCATATTTCGAAGGCTTTCTTCCATGATATTTAATCAATTTAATTTTTCGTTTTTTAATGCGTCATCATCTTCAATTAAATTACGAGCTAGATCAATTCATTCTTGAGCTGCATTTTTTTGGTCGGGAGAAAAAGACTGTAGAGTTTCTTTTTGTTTTTGTTGAACCAAATCAGCTCACGTGTTGTGATTTTCTTCAATAACTCATTGGAGCAAGTTACTTAAATCTTCTTGTTTACTTTTGCTGTATGCATTAAAATCTGTCGAATTAATTTCTGTGTTTGTCATCCTATAGGGAATATATAAATTACTTTAAGTATGCCGAAAAGTGTTTTATTTGGCGAAAAAAATAACGCTTCACGAAAAAAATCACTGACATTTTGTCTGTGATCTTTTTGGTATTTGATATATGAAATAATATTTATTCTTCTGAGGAGATTTTTTTATCTTCAGCATTCAGCTTCATAGAGGAGGATGGCTTCTGGTTCAGTTGTTTTATAATCTTCGAGTGTTGTTTCTAAGACATAATGTCGTTTAATGCTTTTCACCTTTTCTTTTTGTTGTGAGTTTCGTAGATGACAGAAATAATTTGCTCCATATACTCTGTATTTACTATTCTTTTTCATTCGAAGATTAGTGAGGTATTTACGCCGTCTTTCATGATTATAAATGTCGTTGAACTTCTCTGGTTTATCAAAGCTTAGTTCTTTAGAATGATTCATAAGGTTTACAGATTTTCCTGTTGGGGTAATTCCTTCCATAACTGTTCGTCCGTCGTCAACAAATGGATACGGTGAGAACATATTTCGGTATTGATCTATTCTAAGGAGAAATCCATATCTGTTTAGGTGTCTTGGAAATCGATCATCATGTTTGTCAAAATCTAAGGTTCTTAGATTTCGAGAGAAGATGTAAAAGAGCGCTCAAAGTACTAATACTGATGGGAAAAGTCCTAGATTTTGTGTTATTATTGACGTTTTTCTTTTTTGGATTGCTTCTGTTTCATTATCATTTTCAACTCACGTTATTTGTTTTGCTTTTGCTCATAGGTTGAAGTAATCCCACACAAATGAAGGAGTTAAGGCAAACCAACCAAATCAAAGAACCCATGGGAATGTGTATAAGCGAAGATTTAGTCCTAGACCAGCGTGGAAAGCCATGAATAAAATTACTCATAGAAACCTTCGTTTATGTTGTTTTCGAGGAATGATTAGTAGTAGAGGTCCGTAGAGCTCTAGATAGTATGAAAATGCTGTGAGACTTTTCATAAGTCATTCATGTTGATAAACTACATCTCCTATGAATGTCCTAAAGGTATCTAAACTTAGTGCATAATAGGTTGCTGTGAAGTCTGTATGCCATCTTGGGTGATCTTTGAGTATTGCTGAAAAGATATAGACAAATGAGATTTGTAAAATAAAAGCGAAGGTCGCTAATGAGAATACAGCAATTGGTTGCTTCGGATTTTTTTTATTATCTATACTTCGTTGATGGTTTAGTGGGAGGAACATACCCCAAAATAAGAAAAGTCTTACTACAGTATCCCCTCAATTTAAGACGAGTGGATTGTGTCCATGAATACCGAGTATTAGTATTCGTAAGAGTATGGACGAAGTTTTTGTTTTTCGTCCTATAGTATATGAGACTGCAGTAAGTAATGCTCAGATAAATAATGCATATTGATACCATAATGCATTAGATATTGCTGAGAATGACCGAACATTCTCTTGTCTATAACTGTCTAATAGTGCGTCTAAGGGAAGAACTCAAAAGTCTGAATGGAATGGAATTAAAAAGTATATTCCCATTATTATATCGAGTATGAGAATACATCAAAATCATATTCTGAATATAGCTAACGATCTTGTATCTAACGCAAATACCCTTTTGATATATCACCAAATTGCATGTAAGAATAGTTTAGTGTATGTTAGAAACATGTCAAAAATGACAAATAAAATATGTTTTTTAATGATTACTTTGATGTTTTTTTTGACTCTCTTCTTTTCTTTTTAACGGGTTCATCTTTAGGGTCCTCTTCGTATTCATCGTGATATCATTTTCTTTGAGAAGTATTTAAGAGCCGTGTAAAGAATATGAAGAATACTACTAATAGAAGGAATATTAGAAGTAGAACTCAAATGGTTGGTAAGAAATTTTGTCTTAAGAGATAGAGCCTATAGTTTAATTTTGACATCATTCGGAAGAGAAAGAATCCGAAAAAAACTGCTAGAAGTAGTACCCCAGCTCGGATGAGAAGCTGCTTTCCTTTATTTGTATTTTCATCTGAAATTTCTCAGTCAGCAAGCCATCTTGGCATAAGAATTTTTTGTATCGTAAAAGGTTAGATTGTTTTTACTATACTAACTGTTGTCTCCAATCTCAAGTTTCTCATAGGAATTTCTGTGCTTTTGTTTTGACTTGTTGGTAGAGTACTGTATGAGTAAAGAAAGTTCGAGAGTTCGAAAGTGAATAAGTGAATAAGTGAATAAGTGAAAAAGAAACGGGGTCGGTTAGTTTGGAAAAGTAAGAGA
>JAHDCT010000022.1 GCA_020629735.1 bacterium
AAGAAAATTGTTATCATGATCCAAGACGTTCTCGACCAAGCCATGTCTCTCCCATAGATAATAATCAGTGGAACAAATATGAATACAAGGATGTTTTCTAACCATCGATCATGAGGGAAAAGTGGATTGTTTGCTGACCAAATGAAAACTGCTAGAAAGCATGCTCCTAGCGCTAAATGAAATAATCAGTACCCAGATGTTATTTTTTTAATCAACCTATTCATATACCTGGTGGTAACTCAGATAAAAAGTTTGCTAAGGTGGCTATTCATTTTTCATTCACTGACTCTTTACTTGGAAGATTAATCTTGGCAACAACAGCAAGTATTTCATCAAAAACTCCGAGAAAAATTGGGTACTCTTTGCAGATCCACGCTCCTCTACTTACTCATAGTACTGGATGTTTTTGCTTTCTAGAATTTACATATACCCACATTCAATTTGGATATTGGAAGTGGAGACAATTCCATTTTACTGCTTCGCTTACTCATGGTATCTTCAAGAATATGTTTCTTAACTCCTGATTAATAGCTCTTTTTTTATCATCGAGATCTTCAAGAAGCATTGAAAGATCTTTGTAGACCCTTATAGACATATCATTGTTAAAGAGATAAAATCTCTTTTCTATGTATACATTTTTTTCAAAACTTATCGATTCAAATTTACTTTAAGTTTTACTAAAATAACAATTTATTCATACTTTATTGATGCCTGCTCTTTTGGAAATAAAAAATATAACTATCAAGGCTCCGCACAAAATTCTTTGTGACTGAATTCACTTTTCTTTAAACGCTTGAGAAAAAGTTGCCTTAACTGCCAGAAACTGAGCATGAAAATCTTCTCTCCTTAAAGTTATTGCTTGAAAGGAAGAGGCATATGAAGGATCAATTTCTATTCATAGCCAAACAACCATTTGATATCTTTCTCAGGAAGACACATTCTCTGAGCATGCTACTGTTTTAGATAGTCTCTTTTCTCATCAAAGTGAGCAATGAAAAGTTATTCAGGAATATGAATTGGCTCTTCTTGTTTGAGCTGATAATTTACCTGAACTTGTCGAAAAAATTGAGGAACTGCAAGCATGGGATTATGAAACTAAAGTCCGTATAGTTATTGAGAAGTTAAGGCTTTCAACCTTACTCGAAAAAAAAGTACAAGAATGCTCTTGAGGAGAACTCAAGCGTCTTTCTTTAGCAAAATTGTTAATTGAGGATCCAGAGCTTTTAATACTCGATGAGCCGACGAACCATCTTGATATGGATATGATTGAGCGACTTGAAACTTACTTAAGAAGAAGTAAGCGTACGCTCCTTCTCGTTACTCACGACAGATATTTCTTAGAACGTCTTTGCTCTCGTATTGTTGAACTCTCTTGATGAAGACTTTATAGCTATCCATGAAACTATTCTCGCTTCTTAGAACTCAAGCAAAAACGTGAGGATGATGAGGGAAGGCAACTCCATCGTGCTAAGCAAGTCTTACGTAAAGAACTAGAATGGATAAAAAAGGCTCCTAGAGCAAGAGAAAACAAATCTAGTTATAGAACCAAAAAGTTCTATGCTGTAGAGGGTGAATATAAAGCACTTAAATCCACACAGTATCACAAACAAAAAACTTTAGATATATCTCTTGAAAAAAGAAGAATCTGATGAAAAATTCTCAGGTTGTACAATGTTCATAAAGCGTTTTGAACAAAAAAGATCCTTGATAATTTTAGTTATGATTTTAAGGCTTGAGAGCGTGTGTGACTTATCGGAAAGAACTGAGTTGGGAAAAGCACCTTTCTTAATATTCTCCTTGGCCAAGAATCTATTGATTCATGAGACATTAGAAGGTGAGATACCATTCATATGGCAATGTATCAACAGAAACAAGTTAAATTAGATGAGTCAAAGAAAATTCTTGATGTGGTAAGAGATAAAGCAGAATACATTACCATCTGAGATGGGGATAGACTTTCTGCTTCACAACTTTTAGATAAATTTCTCTTTCCACCAAAGCAACAACATCAAAAAGCTTACACACTCTCTTGAGGAGAGAGAAGACGCCTTCATCTTCTTTGTATTCTTATCACTAATCCAAACTTTCTTATCTTAGATGAGCCAACTAACGATCTTGATATAGAAACGCTTCAAATACTAGAGGATTTTTTGCTCGCATACACGTGATGTCTTGTTATTGTTTCTCATGACAGATTTTTTATGGACAAAGTAGTGGATCACCTTCTTGTTTTTGATGGGTGAGGGAAAGTAAAGGAATTCCCTTGAAATTATTCTGACTGGCTGCATCAAGAATCTGCTATTGAAGAACAGACCATTCCTGTTGAGAGAACAATTCTGGATTCATCATCAGTAGTTGAAGAAAATGTGATTGCTAAGAAAAAGTCACTTTCGAATAAAGAACGTGAAGAATATAAAATGCTTAGTAGTGAGATTGAACGCTTAGAGATTAGAAAAGAAGAAATCAATCTTACTCTTTCATCATGAAATCTATCTCATACTGAAATCAAAGAGTTAAGCTTAGAATTATGAAAAACTCATCAATCACTTGTGACATACGAAGAGAGGTGGTTTGAATTAGAAGAAAGGGTTTAGCTTATTATCTATGACTTTAATTAAAAATCTACTCTTGTCATTACTCAGGTATATCAATCTCCTATTTCCCAGGCTGTTTTTTCATCTGTAGATTTTCTTAACTTTGCTTTTTCAATCATTTTTGAAGTAAGGTTACTATACTCTGAAATAATTCACTTTTCCTGTAAGACAGCTAACATCCAAAGATAATTCTGGTATTCTTCTCAGTAGAGTATAAGGTAGTTTTTCCCAAATTTCTCTTTGATATAATTTAGTGAAGACTTAACCATCCTCAGTGCTATATATTCCTTTCTTCTCCCTTCGTTTACATAAAGAGCGCTATTTAAAACATGAAACTCAACTATTTCGGATTGTCTATTAAAATACCCGTGTCAAACTATTTTTCACTCTTCACTTGCTGACACATAGTAGGTGTCATCTAAGGAATTTAACCATGTTTTTTCTAACATACGCGATTCAGCTCTCTCATTTCAGTTTGCGTATCATGTTACTGCTGCATACTCATGAAATAGCGTCTGTCCTACCAAAAAATTTACTCATAAATCTTCTCTTATCTTACCAAGAAATGAGTCTAGTCTTTGCTGTGATAGTTCTTCTCTAAAGCTCCTCACTGAGATTTTTAACTTTCTCATGATTATGTAGCTTTAATGATTTACTTAATAAGCGATAAAAATTCAGAATTTTTTTCAAAAAGTTGTGAACTGTCATCATGGATTACGATTGTTTTGATCGTGTCTCATTGTTGAATTTGATTCACAATTGTTTGACCTGTTTCGTCTTCAACATATCAAAAAACTGTATGTCTTCAGTCTAGCCAAGATGTCTCAACGTGAGTAATAAAAAACTGTGATCCATTTGTTCCAGGACCAGCGTTTGCCATACTTAACATTCATGGTCAGCTATGTTTCAATTCGTTGTGGAATTCGTCTTCAAACTGGTATCCAGGTCACCCGGTTCCCGTTCCATGGGGACAACCACCTTGAATCATGAAGTCCTCAATAACACGGTGAAAATTTAAATCATCATAGTATCATGACTGAGCTAGATGTACAAAATTTGTCACTGTTTTAGGTGTCTTCTCAGGATGAAGGATAAGATTGATATCTCCTTTCGACGTTTTAATAGTAGCTTTCATTTCACATATAATAGTAAATAAAGATTATGTTATTATGTGTGTTTTTTTGTATTGCACACATATTGACTCTAGTTTTTTTTATATAGATATTTTCCTTCAAAAAACTACTTAATATTCGTATACTTGTTTTCATGAAACCGCACGTGTGAATCATATGATGATGAGCTGCCTGACTCATGGCTGCTGCAACCTTATTGGAAAGAGATGACCGAGATGGTCACATTTCTTTATTTGAAAAGAATTCTCTCTTAGGTGCAAAGGTTATCATCTCTTGATGATGACGTTGCAACTTAACTACGTGATATGTAAGAACTAAAGATCTTGAGCCGGCTTATACAAGATGACGAGATTTTTTCTCATGATTTCTCAAGCGTTTTACGCCTAGAAGTGTAAGAAAACGATTTGAATCTCATTGAATTCCCTGTAAAGAAGAGGATGACAAACGTATTTTTCCCGTCAGTAATAATTGAAAAGAGGTAACTCGTATGTTCACAGATTTTTTCAAAAAACACACAGATAGAATTACTATTAAATATAAAACTCCTGTCATAGATATTTCCAAAACAAGTACTTGATTCAAAGTGACAGCACAAGATGGAGAGATTCACCGTTTCGATAAAATTCTTCTCTGTACCTGATGACAGGCTTTTAAGCATACGTGATCTAGTTGAGATGGATACTCATTTGCTCAATCATTGTGACATACTATTACTCAACTTTGACCATCATTAAACAGCTTTCGTATTCAAGAAAAGCGAGCTAAAGAATTGTCTTGATTAGTGTTGAAGTGAGCTGCTATTAGTTTTTCTAAAGATCCCACATCTTTGAAAAGAGAATGAGATCTTCTTCTTACTCACTTTTGAATTTCAGGCCCATTGGCTTTTATTGCAGCGTCTCACTTAGCGTTTCATGAAATTACTCCCAACTCCCCTCTTATATTACATATTCACCCTATAGCTGATATGTCTGAGCAGGATCGAAACACTTTCTTACTAGATTCATCTAAAAAGTATCCAAAAAAGGAATTACAGACTATTCTTTCATCGGTTTTACCAAAACGTTTTTGTGAATCATTTCTCTGAGAATTTGACATCATGATTCATCAAAAAATATGATCTTTAAGCAAACGTGATCGCCTTTTGGTTTCTAGATTACTTTGACAAGGGATTCCCCTCACTCTCCTTCAACGTCGCCCTTGAGATGAATTTGTTACCGCTTGATGAGTTTCGACTCAAGAAATTGACCATCTTACTCTTGAATCGAAAGTAACCCCTTGATGTTATTTTGCGTGAGAGATCCTTAATATTGATTGAATTACCTGATGATATAACTTGCAAATGTGCCGGGCTACATGAAGAGCTGCTGCGTTTCACATATAGTTGACTTTCTTTTCTCAACATATATTGATATTTCTCTTTGTATTTTAGTGTGTATGGAAGAAACTTTTTTCAAGAAAAAGCACCTCTTTGAGGGCAAAGCAAAAATCTTTTCTTATCCTGGCTCTGATACTAAATAAGAAAGTTTTTCATCAAATTCTTGAGTGTATTTTCAGTTGCGTACTTCTAAGTGAATCAGAAAAGTGAAAAAAACAGCCTCTGTTTAAATCTGAGCTTGAAGAAATTACTAGGAGCAAACCTTATAGATCTTTAGCTGGCTTCTTGAGACAAAATCTTTATATATGTGATAACTTTTTGAAAGGGTCTATGACCCTTTTTGTTTTTATTCGTTTTCTTCGCATGCAAGTTTTCAAAAATTTAGCAATTATTGCCCATGTTGATCATGGGAAAACCTCTCTTGTAGACCAGTTACTTACTTCATCTTGAACGATGAAGCATCTTGAGTGAGCTGAGCTTATTATGGATAGTAATGACCAAGAAAAAGAGAGATGAATTACGATTTATGCAAAAAACACATCTATTGTTTGGAATGATGTTGTTATGAATATTATTGATACGCCATGACATGCTGATTTTTGATCTGAAGTTGAGCGTGTGTTGAGAATGGTAGATTCAGTTCTTCTCGTAGTAGATGCTTATGAAGGCCCTATGCCACAGACTAAATTTGTTCTTAAAAAGGCGTTGGAAAATTGACTGAAACCAATTGTTGTTCTTAACAAGATTGATAAACCAACTGCAAGACCTGATTGGGTTGAAGACCAACTATTTGATCTATTCATCCAGTTATGAGCTACTGACGAGCAAACTGACTTCCCTGTTATTTACACAAGTGCGCGCGATTGATATGCATTCCATGATTTAGCTGATCTTGAGAAAGCACAGGCAAATCCAAGTATGGAACCATTACTTGACTTTATCATGGAGAAAGTTCCTAATGCTCCACACAATCCTGAGCAACCTTTCCGTATGCAGGTAGTGAATTTGTGATATGATAATTTTGTATGAAGACTCTGAATTTGACGTATTGCTGATTGAATTGTTAAGGCTAATCAAGAAGTAATTGTTTATAAAACGGATTGAACAACTAAGAAAGCAAAAATTTCAAAGATATATCGTACCGTTTGAGTCTCAAGAATAGATGTTGATGAAGGAAGATGTGGTGATGTTGTTATTGTTGCGTGAATTCCTGATATTTTCGTTTGAGATACAATTTGAGAGGAGTGAACTGCCCCTTATCCACCAATTCATGTTGATGAGCCTACCTTGATGATGGATTTTCTTGTGAATAATTCACCCTTTGCTTGAAAGGAAGGAAAGTATGTTACTTCAAGAAACATCGTTGACAGATTGGAAAAAGAGTTGGAAACAAATGTGTGAATGAAAGTAGATATTCATGAAGGAGGTAACAGATGTACTGTTGCTTGACGTTGAGAACTTCACCTTTCTGTACTTATTGAAAGTATGAGAAGAGAGTGATTCGAGCTCCAGGTTTCATCTCCTCAAGTTATTTTTAGAGATAACGAGTGAACTACGGAAGAACCAATTGAAAGAGTAGCAGTTACTGTTGATGATGACTTAGCATGAACAGTGATTGATTTGCTGGCTAAAAGAAAGTGATTAATGCAGAATATGCAGTCTGAGAATGGACTGACTCAACTTGAATTTGAAGTTCCTACGAGATGACTACTTTGATTTAGATCTGACTTCATTCTCGTAACTAAGTGAGAATGACTTGTTTCATCATCATTTTCTCATTATGCACCATATCTATGAGATATACCAAAACGTGTAAACTGATCTATGGTATCTTGATTTAAAGGTAAATCGATGAGATTTTCTATCTGGAAACTTCAAGAGAGATGAACTATTTTTGTACAACCAGCAAGTGAGTTATATGAAGGTATGATTGTCTGAGAATCAGCTAAACCTGGTGATTTAGTTGTTAATCTTACAAAAAATAAGAATCAATCAAACATGAGGACCTGAAAAAATGATGAAAATATGATCCTGGCGCCAATCAAAACTCTTAGTCTTGAAGATGCCCTAAGTTATATATGACCAGACGAATATGTAGAGATTACTCCAGAAAATATAAGACTGAGAAAAATACATTTGAAGGAAAGTGATAGAAAACTAGCTGCAAAGAAGAAGAGCTAAAATTTCATTCCCTAAGTAAAAACGATGTTCAGATCACCTCATAAAGATACTACAGAGTTGAATACCTACGCAAAGGATATTTCAAACGAGCTTATGTCTTATGAATCCTGCTTCATTTACGATGCTCACCATATTCGCCATCAGATTTGACTCTTTAACTCATGGAGAGCCCCATGAGGAGTGACTCTTAGGTATGCAATGAAGGCGAATCCCAACAAACATATTCTGAGTATCATGAGGGAATCTTGACTTATGATAGACGCGTCATCTGAACATGAAGTGTATAGAGCTATTAATGCTTGATTTTCACCTGAACAGATTCAACTTACGTGACAAATTCTTCCCAAGAATCTTGAAACATTACTTTCTCTTTGAGTTAAGTTTTGTGCATGTTCACTGCATCAACTTAAACAAGTATGAGTTTCAAAATTGGTCGACTCTGTTTGAATCAGACTAAACCCAGGACTTTGATCTGGTCAATTTCCTTGAGTTAATGTTTGATGAACTCACTCTTCTTTTTGAATTTGGCATGAGCAATTGGATCATGCTGTATCGTTGGCTACATCACTAGGGATTAAAATAACTACTCTCCATACTCATATTGGGTCTTGAAGTGATCCGCTTGTTTGGAAAAAAGTTGCTAGCTTAACTCTTTCTTTTGTTCATAAATTGCCTGATGTAACTCATGTAGATCTTGGATGATGACTGAAGGTGGCGAGAATGAAAAACGAAAAATCAGCTGACATCACTGAAATTGGTGCATACATTACTCAGGAGTTTGAAGACTTTTACGCTCAAACTGACCGTAAGCTCCATTTGGAAATAGAGCCCTGAACTGCCCTAGTTGCTAATTCTTGATACCTCTTGTGAGAGATTGATGATGTTGTTTCTACGTGAGTGCTGTGATATACCTTCGTTAAGTTGGATATCTGAATGTCTGAAATTATTCGTCCCATTATGTATGGCGCTGTTCATCCTATCTGGTCAACAAGTTCTTCTGATGAAGTGGTTTCATGAGTCTATGTGTGACACAGCTGTGAAAGTTCAGACATGATTACGGTAGATAGACATGGAACACCACTAACCCGTGAGATGTATGCTCCTACTATTTGAGATAAAGTCCTTATTTGATGAGTAGGTGCTTATTGTAGTGCCATGAGCACGATCCATTATAATTCTTACCCTCAGGTTGCTGAGTATATTCTAGATGGCTGAACTCTCTCATGTATTAGAGAGGTCGAGAAACTAGAAGATGTATGGAGATTGGAAGTATAACCATAGATCCCTTATATTGCTTATCTTTTTTACAAAACAGAAGAGCCTGGCTGTCAATTCAACCTGGCTCTTGTGTGTTTCAGAATTCTTCATAAACGTTTACTTTAGTTGAAGGCTTAGGAATTAAGGAACCAGTTTCCAACCAAAAGAAGAATTGAAGAGAAAACAAAGAGAAACCAACGCCCTTTGTTATGTACTAAAAATGCTTTACCGGGTATGAGTGTAAATATATCATACCTGTTTGAGCCAAAGTATCTTCTTCCTCCTGATGTTGATTTTTCTACTAAACCTGGAACGTCATTATGTCCTGTTACTTCATGGATGTTAGATTTTCCTGCCATATTGATATTTTTTTTGATGTGATTGATTGTGTTTTTATTAAAAGACTTCTATCATAATAATTTATTCCACTAAGTCAACATATTCCTCATTATGTTTTCCTACTTTTGACTTCAAAACCAACAACAAATACATATTGTCAATATAAATTATGATTAATATACCATTTTTTAAAAAGAGAGCGAAAACAGATCATGAAAGGTTCCAGAAGGTGCTCAATTTTTTTCGTTCAAAACAAATCTCATTTGAATGAGAGGTCTCGGTTCACATGCCACCTTATCTACTTTGATCTCTTGCGCTACAAACTTTTTGATTAACTAAACAAGCAGAAAGACGAATTGCTTGACATGAGTGAAGTTGAATTTTTCCTCCTTACGAATACAAGATTGCTAGTCTTCAAATTTTAGAGCAAGTTAAAAAACTCTCATTACCAAGTGAAATCTTCGACGATTATGCTAATTTTCTCCATGAAACAGATTTTATGAAATCATCAGATAATACATCATGGGAGTATTTCTGAGACGTAAACAGATTTTGAATTCGAAAACAAAAAACTATTACTCTTATGATTGACTATGTAGAGTATCTCGAAAGAGAACGTGCTATAAAATGGAGAAAAAAATCTTGAGCAGCAGTTGCTACACTATTTTGACTGTGACTTACTGTTGGGGCAAAATTCCATGAAAATATTGATAAGCACAAGATCTATACACATGTTTTAGAAGATGAAAATATTCCAGAAGACCTTGATTGATGGGTGGTTTTCAACCTAGCTGATCTACATATTCATGAAGACAATACTTTGAATATTGATGAGTGAGACGCTCTTGCAACTTACGCGGATAAAATAAATGCATATATTGAGGAATCATGATTGGATCCTGAAAAAATTATCCTCATTATACCTTGAGATATCATATCCCAGAAGTCAGCTGTTTCTACAGAAAGCGACTGGGAATATGTTGAAAAGAATCTTCCGCTCCTTAATAGATTTCCTGGAAAGTATAGAGTCGTAACTTTTTGAAACCATGATGAAATTCATTCCGAAACAGACAAATTACGCCAGTGGTTTCTTGATAATTGATATACCGTTCTAGATAAACCTTGAGTAAGTTGATTACAAAGAGTTAAGATCCAGATGTGAAATTCACTAACCCAGATACTTTGAACGCCAAGCTATCTTAAAAGGAAAGCTGAATTTACGCCTGAGTTCTTAAAAAGTATCATCAAAAGCACTAAAGAACATGACTACACCTTTATCTCTTGTCATAACCTTGATGGGCTAGAATGAGTTCTTGATAAATTAGAAAATACGTCAATTCATGCCTGACATACCCATTGGCTGCATCTTGATCGACCTATCTTAAGAATCTTTATTAGGAAATTCTTAAAATATCACTCTAAAATTTACAAGTGATTTCATACATTGAAAAATAATGTATTTGTTTGTATTCCGCCATGAATGAATAACTCAAGTCTTATGCCATTTAGAAGTAATTCCGCTCTCCCATGATGAGCATTGGTGATTCTGAGACACAAGAAGCCAGTTTCTGATTCTGAACAAGAAATTGTATCCGACTAAGCGGCATTATGCCAAACTGTATCTACATCTTCGTCATCTTCTAGTATTTCGATTATTTTCAGCAACTTCTCTTCTCCTTGTTCATCAAGTGCTATTGTATTTTCAGCAATATAGGAAAGATCAGATTGCTCTACTTTTCGTCAAGCATCTTCAAAGCTATTTACTGTACTCATAAAGTTTTCTCTGGTAGTTATAATTCTTGCCATATTTTCCATGATTTCATAATCTTCTGCATCTGTTTCCATCACTTGCATTTCAAACTCTTCTTCGACTAATGGAAGAACAGTTTCAACGTCTTTCCCTTTTATTTTCTCTTTTTTAATAATTCCGCTCACATAGATTTCTCCCTTCTCAGCAAACTGTCGCCCTACACTACCAGGATCTCACATGTTTCAACCGTATTTAGCAAGAAGGGCTCTCACATTGGCTCACGATCTATTAGTATTTGGTGTTACACATTTAATGTAAAGAGCTACTCATGATGGTCCGTATCACTCATAAAAAATCTCCATCAGTTTTTCTCCTGTATCATTTCATGCTCATTTATCAATTGCCTTTTGAATAACTTCTTTTGGAAGCCCAGCTTGTTTTCCTTTCTTAATTGCTGCATCAAGAGTTGGATTTAGAGCTGGATTATCTCATTTTTCTGCTGCCATTTGAATAATCTTCGCGATTTTAGCGTATATCTTAGCCTTTTTTGAGTCTTGAGCTGCTTTTCTATGCTTTATATTATGTCGCTTACTATGTCAAGCCATATTTACAATAAATTTACTAAAAATTTACAAAAGAACTTCTCTTTAGTAGGATCTAGTTACACATAACTTTATAACTTTTAAAGCCTAATGATCTCAACAAAAAATACAACTGCTCAAAAGTTATCTTCAAGCAAATATCTCTCTTTTAATGAATGATTAAACTACTCTATTGATACACAAAGTATGACTATAGAGCCTGTCTCATTTAAGAAAAGTGATGACATCTATACATTTTGAACTGAAATGAGCATTAACTGACAAGAGTATAGTGTTAAGCATGTTCATAACATTTCTTTTGAGAGCGAGTATTTTAAAAGAGTGATAGAAAAAGTTCATAATGTTGATCATTATTCACATAATATTTCAATTTACCAAAATAAATTCAATAAAGCATTTGCCATTAGAATTGCTATCGATGAGGACATATTTCTCATCGAACTTATGTAGTTAAATAAAAATCAAAAACATAAAGGTGAGTACGAGTGAGTGTGGGTATGAGTACGCTAAAGTATGCCTATGAGTATGCTTACAAATGTGCTTATGATTACGCCTAGCATGTGCTTACACAAAAACAAAAACTAAAAG
>JAHDCT010000023.1 GCA_020629735.1 bacterium
AAGTCATCTAAGGAACATATCAAATAATCATCTACATTAAATTCAACTGTTGAAACAAGCACTTCTTGAGTACTTGCAAGTTCACATCCAAACTGATCATAAGCAAAAAGTTGATATATTCCCGATAAAGGGTTTTCAACTACAGGACTTTCTTCAAAGGAAGAAAAATTAGGACCAATCCAAATAAAACTATCAACCGAAGTCAAATCAGATGTTAAAGAAAGTTCATCTCCATCACAAAGTAAACTGTCTCCAAAACTTAAAATTTCCATTCCCGAATATGACACCATTCCTGTGTCTACAACACTACATCCGAAAGCATTCGTAACTGTTACGAAATATTCACCTTCGGAAGCAAGAATGAAAGAAGTAGTCTCAGAAGTATTCCAAACATACGTAAAAGGTTCATCTCCTTGAGCAGTAACAGTAAGTTCAACTAACTCATCAAGAGCACAGATAAACGTATCTTGTACACTCGCAGTCATAGGTGATACAATCACCTCAACAGAGTCAGATAAAAAACAACCAAATGCATCGTAGCCAGATAGCGTATACACACCAGACATAGGAGAAACTACGAGTGGGTTATCATCATGTGACATAAACGAACCAGGTCCTATCCAAATAAAACTATCAATCGACACCAGCGAAGAAAACAAGTGCAATGTATCATCATTACAAATTAAATCATCACCCGTAGCATCCAATGAAGCTCCTGAATATGAAACCATTACCTCAGCAGTCTCAGTACAAAGTCCATTAGAAACCGTCACAAAGTAGGTCCCAAATGAAACATCAACTACCGATGTCGTATCACCCGTATTCCAGAAGTACGAAAACGGACCGTCACCTAATGCATCGACTTGAATACTTATCACATCATCTACATGACAAACAAAAGTATCCTGAACCGAAACTTCCAATTCGATAATATCCAACTCAACAATCTCTTCATACTCACATCCATATACATCCACAGCTGTCAAAATAAATTCACCTTCTTCAACGACAACAGTTGGATTTGGACCTGGGTACACAAGACCGGTTGGACTAATCCATTCATAGAACACAATGCCATTTCCAATCGCTTGCAACTCAGTCATATCTCCCTCACAAAAACTTCCATTACCATTTACTACAAGACTCACCTCTTCAACAGTAAAAGAATGCGTGGAAAAGACAATTCCTCCAGCAGGACAAGGAGCCCCTCCGTTACAAGATGGACAGGTACCCCATTCCTCGTCCAAAGTAACTGTACCCGTTCCAGTAAAACCAGGAGGTATAGGAACAGAAACGGTCTGACCAGGATTAGTAATAGTTGTGTTAATTTGTAAATCAGAACTTGTAATAGTCACAAAACCATCATCACAGCAATGCGTACATTCTTGTAATTCAATGTTAAGAAACAAAAGATTATCTGAACAGGTAATATCAGAACTCGGACAAGGCAGAATGGTTGTTTGAACAACACTATCACATCCACAAGTTCCTTCTAAAACCTCATAAGAAATAGTCCCAAAAAGATCAGGATCACAGCTTACTTCAAATAACTCCGTTGTGTCTACATCAATGACCGTAAAATAGCCTACTGACCACAAGTTGTCACCACCGTTAACATTATGACCTGCAATAGCAATTCCTCCTGAAGCATGAGCAATAAATTGATCGTTGCTTCCAGAACCACTACCAATCAACTCAATACCTCCAACAGTAATCGGACAACCAGGAACATGGTTTGGTGCTGCAAGACTTGCCGTAAATACATCACCTTCGCAAAGGGTTTCACAAACATCATGCTCTAATTCATTGACCATATACACCGTTGGGTCATTCACAAAACAGTCATGAGTTTGATTGTCCAAAAATGTCACAGGAAATTCAACAAGCGCATCAGTCCCCAAAGTAACTTCAGTACATTCAGGATCACATGGTGGTGGTGGAATAAACCAGTTATAAGCTACACAGCCAAATGCAGCATTCGCAGTTTGAAGTATTGGTGTACATGGCATAGTATTTGGCTCTTCATCATCCCATTGGAGACAAAGTTCAATATTGCCAGTACCTGTGGTTACAAAAATAATTCCACCAGGCACATCTACCACTTCAAACCCTTCTCCTTGCCAACTTAAATCACCCCAGGATTGAAGGTCATCAATTGAACAATTTGAAGTTTGTACAGTAATACCAAGAGTCTCTCCCGCAGACGTTGGTATGTTACATGGTTCATGAAAAACATTAATTGTCAAATGATCCGGTTGAGTTGAACTCGATGGAAAATATGAACAATCAGCGTTCGTAGAACCACTACAATCAGGCAACCATACATCAATGGTACATTGCCCACTTACATACATACACATGCATGCAAAAAATAAAGAAAAAAGTAATCTTCTCATAAAAATAAAATGATTTGTTAGAAAAAACATTCAAAAAAGTTGTTCATTCAAAGTTTTTGCTTTTTCTGGTTATGGTCAATACATCATTGGCCACGTAGTAAATTTTATTTACTACAATCATTTCATGGTTAGAGCAATATATATTATTACACTCTTCTTGCTCAAGGAAGGATAGCACTTCACTTCACAAAGAAGTGATTATATATAAATCCTCATGACTGGGAAGGTCATGATTCCTGTTTTTTTATCTATTAAAGATCAAAAAAAATATGCTAAAATAAAAGAATATTCTAGCATATTATATATAATGCAAAAAAAGAAAATGTCAATAGATTCGACAGAAAAAGGGCTAAGATTAGCTATCTAAGAAAGTCTTTTCTCTAAATCAGCAATTAAGTTATAACAATGCTCAAAATTTTTAATACATTAGAACATATATCATATAACACGATTAAAACACACTTACATAATCAGATCCAACAAATCTTCATTTTGTAGCAAAATATCTTTTGTACTTTGAAATACATCACTATCAGGTGACATCAAACCAATTTCAGCAAAACTAAACCGCTTTGCCTCATGAATTTCTGCATTTAATTGAGAAACATCTCATTGCACTTCAGAAAAATACCAGAATTCCAATTTCGTTACTTCCTTATTCTTTTCATGACTAAAATAGGTCGTTTTATGAATACTTACAGGTAAAGGTTCTGGTTGTACCTGAGAATCTGATGTTTCAGTAATAACTCATATAGGTCTACAAACAACTCATAATTCCTCTTTAAGCTCTCTTCACAACGCTTCTAGCAATCATTCTCATTTCTCAACATGACCTCAAGGAAGAACCCAAGGAGAGTTTTCATGATGTTTTACAAGTAAAGTTCTTCTTTGATTATCGAGCAAAAAGCTACGAACAACATATTCTAAGTCCATTTCTCAAGAAAATGTGAAAAACTAAAAGAAATAAGGTTTTCATACTATACTAAGCTTATTCAAACAAGAATCATAAGAAAATAAAATACAATTCTTGAAAAGCAGGACTTGTCAAAAGCAATTATCTACGCATAATATATTTCTCAAAACATTTTTTCACATGATTCGTATATAAATAACATCACAAGATTTTTATGAAAACAAAAAATAAATTCTACAAACTAAAATACACACTACTAGTAATAAAAACATTTCCTTTTTATATTCCCTTCACACACTATGCTACTCAATACCATGACAAAAAAGTTGTTTGCAATCATGATTCTTCTTTTGAGTCTAACATCCTTATCAACTGTTCAAGCAGAGTTTGAAAGTAAGTTTATAAGCTTATCAGAACAAACAGAAGCTAATCTTCAAGAAATAATCGACACTTTCCACGACTCATACTACGCAAAACTATCACAAAAATACCTGCCTGAAAATGATATTTGAATTCAAACTGATCTCTTTGCTAGAGTAAGAAAAATTCGCAACGTAGTAATTAGTTTTCTTAACGAAAATAACGTAACGGATGAAACATTCTATGCACTTGAGTATCTCAGCTATCGTTTTGATCAAAGCGCTGAGTCATTAGAAGCACACCTCGATATGCTTAAAAGTGAAGAAACAACAGAAACAATAACAATAGTTGTTGAAGAAACAGCATCAGAAACTACAGATACAAATGAGGATACAAATGAAACAGAACAAGAGAATTCAAACGAAACAGAAAATGAAGAAACAACAACAAATAACAAAGAAGAAGACACCATAGTTGTTACAAAATACTATGAGGATGATAAAAATATTTTAGCTTGAACAATATCTGATCCAATCGTTAAATTTGAACTTATAGCTCAGTTAGAATGAGCTCGTATTCATGATCTAACAATTATTTCATCGACTAATAACTCAAGCTTTTCAAAAGCAATTAGCAAAATGAAACTCTACGATGAAAATTGAATGTTCTTAGCTGAGTCATCAGTAAGTTCAAAAAATGTTACCTTTAATAACATGAATCGAGATATTGCAGAAGGTCAAAATGATCTCTATATAGTCATCGAAACAGAAGAAGTATGATACAATAAAATAGGGCCTCAGGTAAGTGACTTTACCTTAAGTTTAGAAGTTAATGATGCAATAGGGCTTCAGTCATGAAGAACGCCAAGACTCACTGGAACATATGAAAGTTCTGAAAGAATAACAATTTTACCTGCCCTACTTAGTAAAGTACACATCAAAGATGAACGACAAAATTATATTATCGATTCATTTCTGCCTTCAGGTACTGAAACACCACTAGGATTACTCGTTATATCAACTGCAACTTCAAACAATACTGACACCCAATCATGAAGTGATCTTGATATCATTATGGAAGAAGTTCGTGTAGATGTGCTAGATGGAACGAAAGCAAATAACCTAGCAAGTACCTTAAAAATTAGTCGTGAAGACTCTCCAACGAGAGTTTGAGGAAATGTGAATCCAGATGGATCAGTAAGTTTCAACCTAAGTTCACTGTGAAACGATCAGATCATTCAAAATGGGAATGAAACAATATTTGTCATCTATGGAACACCTACTCTTGATTCAACCACTCAAGAATCATTACGTATAGATTTATATAACACGAATAGCTGAGGAATTACATACAGAACTACTGATACAAGCAGCATAACTGTCGATAAATTACATATTAGATATGTTGATCATGATTGAGTTTTATTAAAAGAATAAGAAAAATCAGAATAAAGAAAAAGACCCTATGGGTCTTTTTTTTATACATGAAAGGAATATTGCTTATTTTTTAAGTGCATTACTCATCATTTGGTCAATCAGTTCTCCTTCAACTTCATCATGGATATATCTACTAATCGGACGCGCTCATAATTGTGGGTCATAAATCTCATCAATAACCTTTTCGATCTTTCTCTTACCAAATCTAGGAAGGTTAAGACCTGATTTCTTCTTCCAAGCACTCAAGAAAGATTTCAATTCTTTTTGAAAGATAGATGACATAACCTCTTTAGATAATGGCCTGAAAACAATCATATCAGTTAATCTATTAATCAATTCTGGAGTAAGAAAATCTTTAACTTCATCAAGTACTCTTTCTTTAATCAACTGGAATTCTCTATCTTGCATTTGAGACATATCTACCTCTTCTTCCTCATGGTCAAATCAAATGTTCACTTGCTTAAGTCAAAATTCTGATGCTCAGATATTTGACGTCATAATGATGATGGTATTTTTGAAATCAATCCATCTTCACTTATTATCTTTCAAGTGACCTTCATCTAAAATTTGAAGCATAATATTCATAATTTCTGGAGAAGCTTTTTCAATTTCATCAAACAAGACAACACTATATGGCTTTCTTCTTACCTGTTCAGTAAGAATACCTCATTCTTCATATCATACATATCAAGGTGCAGATCAAACAAGTTTCGACACGGAGTATTTTTCCATAAACTCAGACATATCAATCCGAATCAATGCCTTATCATCTCCAAAATATTCTTTCGCAAGTAATTTCGCTAAATATGTCTTCCCAACTCAAGAAGGTCATAAAAACACAAATGAAGCAATTGGTTTCTTCGTTTCAACTGGAGATAACCTTCTTCTTCTAATTGATTTCACAACAGCATCTACTGCTTCATCCTGAGCAAGTATATATTCCTTCAAATCTTCATCAAGATGCGCTAATTGTTCAATTTCATTCGAAGTGACCTGTTCTAATGGCAATCACATCTTATCAGAAAGCACCTTACCAACATGAAGAACATCAACTGAAGCTCTTAAATGCTTTGGCAATGAGTTCTTATTTCTAATCACTTTAAGTTCTTTCTTATACTCTTCTTCTGCATCCTTTAATTCTGCTGCTTTAAAATAGTCTTGTTTTTCTATACACGCCTCTATTTCACTTTGTATATCTTTTACCTTTTGCTCTAATTCAGCATACTCATCATTTTTTTCTAACTTTTGACTCAATGTTGATACTCTAGCACAAGCCTCATCTATAAGATCAATAGCCTTATCTGGCAAATGCTTATTCATCATGTATCTCACACTATACTTAACCGCATAATCTAATGCTCAATCAGTAATTGAAACTCCATGAAACTCTTCAAATCTTTCTCTCAACCCTGTCAAAATTTCTAATGCTTCATCCTGAGAAGGCTCTTCAACAGTAATCTCTTGAAATCTTCTTTTCAAAGCAGGATCTTTTTCAATATGCTTTTGATACTCATCAAACGTCGTTGCTCAAATCATCTGTATTTTACCACGACTAAGCAATGGTTTCAACATATTAGCAGCATCTGCACTTCATTCTGCATTACCTGCTCAAATCAATGTATGAACCTCATCAACAAATAAAATAATATTATTCATCGGATCCATAGCTTCTTCAATAATGGATTTTAATCTAGCCTCAAACTCACCTCTGTATTTAGTTCACGCAACTAGTGATCATATATCAAGCATCATAAGTCTTTTATTCTTCAATTTTTGTGGAACATCATTCTCATGAATTTTTTGAGCTAATCATTCAACAATAGCTGTTTTTCACACTCAAGCTTCTCAAATAAGCAAAGGATTGTTTTTCGTCTTTCTCATAAGTGTAAAAATAATTTGCTGTATTTCTTTAGCTCTCCCAATAACTGGGTCAAGGTATCAATTTTTAGCTTCCTGAGTCAAGTCCGTAGCAAAGTACTCTATAGTTAATTTTTTATCATCATCTTTTTTATCATCAACCGTGATATTGCTTTCTTCCGATCATCCTTGCGGATCAACAAGTTCAGCTCATTGGTCTCACATCATTACTTCCATGTCTTCTAAAGAGTTTAGATCAAAAAACATATCCATTTGATCAACATCAAGTCAAAGCGATTCAACCATACTCTTTACCATCTTAAAGAAATCTAGTGGATCAAGTGAAATAGACAAAGTAGTATCAATAATTTGTTCAACTCTTCATTTCATAAAAGAAATATCCATACCATGTTTCGTCAAATATCAAGAAACATCTGGAGATAATTTATCTAATGATGCTATAAAAAGGACAAGAAAATTCAGCTTTCACATTCCTTTCTTTTTATATACATCAAAGTATGACTGAAAAAAAGGATCTAATTGAAATTGCATTTTTCATGATGCAGGAGGTGACTTAAATTGGGTATAGTGATGAGATACAAAGTCATCCACCACTTTACCAGCATCTTTATTTCAAAGCATCATCCAAAAAATATGTGCGTATCAAGATTTTTTCAAATATTTCCATACTCATAAAAAAACATCATCAGCTTGAATTTTCTTCTCATCATGCTGATATGTAAAAAGTCATGCTTGTGCTATACAAGCTAAATAATCCTTTGAAAAGGTATAATTTTGTTGTTTCATATAAACCAAAGGAAGTAAAGAAAGGAACTTGCATAATTCAACTTAACTTCATACTACAAGTATATTCAGTTTTTTTCAAAAAAGTATCTCACTTTTATATCTTTTTTATTTACTTTTCTGATTTAGAATTCATCGTTTTCTTCATTTCGCGGTACCCTTTTTGAAAAAACTTAAACGGAGCGAAAATACGATCTTTCATTCTTCACCAAAAAGACTTTCCTTTTGGAGTCATTGAAAGTCATCATATTACTGCAGAACCTATTACAACTCACACTAATCGCTTATTAAAGCGCTTTTCTGTTTTTCACATAATTAATATCACCTAAAACACTTATGTGCTATGAGTCTATTCAAAAAACAAAAAAAAGCAATGAATTTATTGCTTTTTCTTTTATAAAAACTTTCAAAAAGATCTATAGATACATACGTATGTAAAGCACTATTAAAGCTCTATCCAATATTTGGAGCCATACAATACGTTGGCAATATTCTATTTACCGGTAAAATTCATACATCGTCCAAAGTGAAAGAGATTTTCTCACCTTGATATGTTAGAGAGAGCAACAAAGAAGAAATATCTGATTCTGAATCTAAAACATCTCAAAAAGACAAAGGTGATATTTGATACTCCAAAGAAACATGGGACAAAACAGGATGATGCTGGACAAAATCAACAAAATATTCGTCTGAAAGAGAATTGCTTTCAAACCAGTCAACTCAAATATGTTCAATGTCTCGTCAAACAACCTCTCATTCCTGTTGTTCAACATTTCTCCTACATAACCACATCTTCTTCCTTTGCCCCATAAAAACAACTCAGGTCTTTGGTAATTTTCAAGCATCAACTAAATGAGCAAAAAGAGTCATCTTAGGAATGTTCCACAAAATAACTGGTTTCTTCTTATACGTTTGAGCAAGTGTTGTACAACTCAATGATCACACTCTCAAACAAGTAAAGCTCCCAGGTCAATTAAACGCTACCAGGTGAACATTATCTGATTTTTTTGTATTAACTTCATGTTCAACCAATTGAAATAACTCATCTGGAATAACTCTTTCTATATTCTGATAAGGTATTTCTTTAACATGATCAGGTGTACTCAAAAACAGTACATCAGAGTTAAATTGAAAGAGAATCATATAAGCACAAAAAAATAAATATACCTTTCTAATATCTATTTAAGAAAACAGTGCAATATAAGAAAATTAAGAAAAAAACCAAAAAAACAAAAATAATTAACTTTGTCCCTGAGCAACAAACTGAATTCACCTAATAATAGTATAACTGAAAATGATAATAACCAATCAGATTAAAGACCACTTAACTCAGTCCTTTCACTTCTGAACTTGACTCTCACTAGCACCTCACATCACTATCAGCAATCAAGAATACACAAGAGCAAAGGTAATTACTGTACCAATAAAGAAAGTAGCTGAAAGAAAAATATCTTTCGTAAATATCTCAAACATCGTTTCATCGTCATCAAGCTCAATTCCTTGAAGATCTTCTCTCAATTCTAAGGTTTTATACAAATTCCAACCGCAACCTCAGGCTTCAAGACAATTAGTGTCTAAATTAATTCCAACAGCATTGGTTCATCAAGTTTGAGTCATCACAAAAGGAAAAATAAATCATCAAACCAAGTATAAACAGCTAAAGTAAAGAAAGCAAATTAAGAAATTTATGTAGAAGCAATAAACAAAATTCAACTTTCATCAATCCTCAAAAGATGATCCTTAACCATTCATCTTATAATACTCGTAACCTCTTTTTTAGGAAAAGAAACTCACACATCATCTAGATGCAATTTCTCTCCTCAAACTAATTTCTTTAAAATCCACCCCCTCACTTGCCTATCAGATCATTCAAATTTTGATTGCTTAGAAAGAGGTCTAATTCAAGTGGCCTTAGCAGTAGCCACCAGAGCTCAATAATCCATCAATGCATTATGCCAATCTCTAGATCTATTCTCAGGAATACAAGCACGTGCCAACTCCTCAAGCTCTTCGCGTCAAATAGTTTCATCAAGCTTTGCTTCATGAATGAGTACCCTTCTAATATTGGTATCCACTACTGGTTCTGGAAGATTATAAGCGAAAGCGCAAATTGAAGCACTCGTATACGGTCAGATTCACGGCAACTCAAGTAAAAGTTTACGATTAGCTGGAATTATTCATGAATGATTATCAACAATATTACGTGCAGCAAGCTGAAGACGAACAGCTCTGCTATTAAATCATAATCATGACCACAGTCTTAATAAATCTGGCTTTGCAACCTGAGCTAAAGCAAAAATATCCGGAAGTTCACTAATAAATGCATAAAATTTTGGTACTACTCTATCTACTTGAGTTTGTTGCGACATAACCTCAGAAACAAAGACCCAATAAGGATTTTCATTATCTCTTCGAGGAAGATTTCTTTTATGCACATCGTACCAATCTAATATTTTCTGCTGAAATTTACTAATATTAAACGTCATACTGTTAAGGATGAATTAAAGAAGACACCATTTCATCAGTAATCATATCCCATCCCTTAATTCTTTTAAGTAAATCTGTTTCTTCTGCTTCACTATTTCGAGGAAAATCTAAAAGAAAAACAGGAATACCCACTTCTGTTATTGATTTTGCATAATGATCGAAATCATCCACATGTAAAACCGCTCCTATCTCTTTACATACACTTCATTTGGGTATATACGAGTCAGTCAAATCATTACAATAATGTATTTCAGAAAAAACATCTCCATAATGTTTTTCTATCCATTCAGAAGTTACTCAATGCATGCGATCTTCCCTTCAAGTAATGACATGTAGTTCATATCATAAATGTAAAAATCTAGCTATTCATTCAACAGATCACGGAACGGGACTCATATTATCTCATTCATGGGCGTGAACAAAAAATTCATAGTACTCTACATTATCATTAAACTCAGAAAAACAAGAATTTTCTTGCATATATGCCTTTTTAATTTGGTTCACCTGCGCATTCGCTTGATATTTATTGTTATACCACTCAGTAAAAGCTCAAGCAGTATCACATAATACATTATCACAATCAATAGTTATAATCTTTTTCATTGATACAACATCTTCTATAAATAAAGAAAAATTAAGTATATATACCTAAAACACAAACATACATCGTACAACTTCTAGTGTAATATAAGTATACTATTGTAAGTAATCAAATAAACCAACCGTCTCAAAAAAATCTATTGATCAAGGAACCAAAGTACACGAAAGAACATCCTGAGCTCACATCCACATAACTTTTACAAAGTCATCTCAAGCAGTAAAAGAAATCTGATCAGAAGTATGAGGAGCCAGACACAAAAATCTATTAAACTGCATTTTACACACAACACGTTCTCATCAAGCTAAAGTCTTAAATGATTCTCATGTTCAAACAGGAGAAAGAAGTTTTCTTTTATATCCAGAAACATCAACTCACACCTCCTCTGCCACCTCTCTTAGCATCGCTTCTTCAAGCGTCTCTCACTCTTCGACTCACCCTCATGGAAGATGCCAGCAGTGAGCATATACTCATCATCAACTTGGATCTTTCATTCATAGCAAAATCTTTCAGTCTTGACTAACCAAAAGCGCTGAAGATATAACTCTATGAATAATTCTCATACGATTCACTAACAACTAAGTGAACATGAAAATAAGAAAAAAAAAGAAAATAGCGAATGGATTTTTTATGTCTCTACTCACAACAATTTTAAACAATTCATTTCATATAAATATATCTCATCAACTTATCGTTGCCGATCTTCAATTAAAATTCACAACTCTTTATCACGAAAAAATTGATCTACAAAAGCACTTGTAACATATTCATTTCTAACCAAAACACTCGTTTCTCTATTCCTATCTATCCCATTAGTTGAAAAATTCATACTCCCAACTAACAAAACATCTTCATCAACCAGAACATTTTTACTATGAATATATGGATCTTCTAACAAATAAATTTCCATATTACTCTCATTAGAAAACCAATCTTTC
>JAHDCT010000024.1 GCA_020629735.1 bacterium
TGATGCCACTACCAATAACTTTAGCACACAAGCTAACAAAGAGATTGTCTGTAGTGAGAAAAGAAAAAATACTTTGATGGGTAAGACCAGATTCAAAAGCGCAAGTAACAGTGCAATACGAAGACGGAAAAGCGGTAAGAGTAGATGCAATCGTTGTCTCTACACAACATGATCCAGACGTAAGCCACGATCAAATAGTAAGCGACATCCTTGAGCATGTTATCCAACCAGTGTGTGGTGATTGGGTAGATGCTGAAACAAAATATCACATTAATCCAACCTGAGTATTTGTAATCTGAGGACCACACGGAGATGCAGGACTTACAGGAAGAAAGATTATTGTAGATACCTACGGAGGAGTTGGAAGGCACGGATGAGGTGCATTCTCAGGAAAAGATCCTTCAAAAGTAGATAGATCAGCAGCATACATGGCAAGATATGTAGCAAAAAATATCGTAGCAAGTTGAGTATGTGATAAATGTGAAATTCAATTAAGCTATGCAATTTGAGTCTCACAACCAACAAGTGTGTACATCGATTGTTTCGGAACAGAAAAAATGCCTCTTGAAGACATCGAAAAACTCGTAAAAGAAAACTTCGATCTCTCACCAGGAGGAATTATTCGTGACCTAGACCTCAAAAAACCAATCTATTCAAAAACGGCAGCTTACGGACATTTCGGAAGAGATGATGTGAGTCGGGAAAAGACAGATAAGAAGGACGTATTCAAGAAATAATTTATATTCATTTTATAACTTTTAAACTCACGATGGATTACAAAGAAGGACAGTACAAAGTAAAAGACATGTCACTAGCAGATTGGTGACGTAAAGAAATTGAACTAGCTGAAGCAGAAATGCCATGACTGATGTCATTACGTGAAGAATTCTGAGCAACTCAACCGCTAAAAGGAGCGAGAATTGCTTGATGTCTTCATATGACAATTCAAACAGCAGTGCTAATCGAAACACTTGTAGCACTAGGTGCTGAAGTAACCTGGAGTAGTTGTAATATTTTCTCTACTCAAGACCATGCAGCAGCAGCAATTGCAGCAGCTTGAATCCCAGTATACGCTTGGAAAGGAATGACCGAGGAAGAGTTCTGGCGATGCATAGAAGAAACACTTGCCTTTCCAGATGGACAGAAACTAAATATGATTCTCGATGATGGAGGTGACCTAACAGGACTTATTTTGGATAAATACCCAGAACTTGCAGAAGGAATCAGAGGTATTTCAGAAGAAACAACAACCTGAGTACATCGTCTCTATGAAAGAGAAAAGAATGGAACGTTAACGCTTCCAGCGATCAACATTAACGACTCAGTAACAAAATCTAAGTTTGATAATAAATATGGATGTCGTGAATCATGCGTAGACGCAATTAGAAGAGCAACAGATTTAATGTTAGCTTGAAAAATTGCTGTTGTTGCAGGGTTTGGAGATGTTGGTAAGGGTTCAGCAGAATCACTCAAAGACGCTAAAGTAAGAACAATTGTAACAGAAATTGATCCAATTAACGCGCTTCAAGCAGCAATGGAAGGATACGAAGTAAAGAAAATGGACGATGCAGTGAAAGAAGCTGATATTATCGTAACAGCAACAGGATGTAAAGATGTTGTTTGTGGACGCCACTTTGAAAATATGAAAGATAAGGCAGTAGTATGTAATATCGGTCACTTCGATAACGAAATTGATATGGCTTGGTTAAATGAAAACTACGGAGACACAAAAGTAACCATTAAACCACAAGTTGATAAGTATACTATCAATGGAAAAGATATTATTATCTTAGCAGAAGGACGTCTGGTAAACCTTTGATGTGCAACAGGGCATCCGTCATTTGTGATGAGTAATTCATTTACAAACCAAGTGCTTGCTCAACTAGAACTTTGGGAAAATACTGATAAATACGAAAATAAAGTATATATGCTTCCAAAAAAATTAGATGAAAAGGTGGCTAGACTTCATCTTGAAAAGATCGGAGTTGAATTAGAAGTTCTCACAGACGATCAATCTAGTTATATGTGAATTCCTCAAGAAGGACCATACAAACCAGAACACTATAGATATTAAGAAGCTTTAAAAAAAGAAATAAAGAAGAAAAATTGCATTTCATGTTTATGTGCAAAGCTTCCTGTTATGGGTTCATGATAAACTCGATTTTCAAAAACACTTTCTTATAGTAAGGAAAGTGTTTTTTGCTACAGAAAAAAAATGACTAACATATTTCTTTTTTGATGCGGACCCTTTGGTCAAGCATTAACAAAACTATTGCTTGAAGTAAATCCTCAGCAAGGTTTTAGTGTTGCAGATATTCGCCTAGATATAGCACAAGATATGGTAAAAAACACCTTTTCTTGAAAAGAAAGTCAATTTACCTGTCTTTCAAAAAATCATGATGATAAGGAGCTTCGTGCATATCTTCATGAAGCAGATCTTGTTATCATAGCAGTAGGAGCAAAGTACATGCTTGGAGTGATGGATGAGTACCTCTCAGAGATAAAATCAGAAGCTTGCCTGTTGAACGTCAACAAAGGGCTTTCTCCACAAGGAAAAATCTACTATGAAGAATTCGTGTCTATGAATCGTCCAGATATAAAGTATGCAGCATTAGGGTGAGGAATGGCGGCGAATGAGGTGATACAAGGAGAAACAACAGGAGCAACGATCTGATGTAACCACCAAGACCGATCTCAAAAACTTCAGGAGCTTTTTGAAAGCGATACACTGAAAGTACAAATAACGAGTGATATTAGCTGAGTTGAAACAACTGGGATTGTAAAAAACATTCTTTCCCTTCATGCTGGTTTCCTACAAGGAGAAAGAGAGATATCAGAAGTTGAGGAAGAAATTGATGAGCTAGTCGAAAAATATACACTTGATATCATAGACCATGCTCAACAAATTAATGTGCAGAAAGAAACGTTTAAAAACACCTATTGCTGGAACCACAACCAGTACTGAGACATACGTACAAGCTGTTATGGAAATACAAGAAACATGCGTTTGTGAAGAGAACGAAAAAAAAGAGCTTCATTACTCGAAGCAAAAGACATGTTTGAGAAAGAAAAAATAAATGTTGAATGAATGACAACTATGACGGTGATTAAAGCAGATCCACAGCATCCCTGGAGAAATCTGTTGTGTGTAAAAGATCTTTTACCTGAAATTGCCTAGATGCAAAAAGAAAAGAAACGCATACTTATTGTCCTAGGGCATACAAGAAAAGACAGTCTGTGTTACCAGATGGCAGAGGAATATGCTCACAAAGCTTGAGAGCAGTGAGCAGAAGTTCAAAAAATATACCTCTGCGATCATTTACACTTAAACTATCATCTAGATACCTCAGTCCAGGAAGAAGAACCAGAATGGCAGCAACAAAGAGAAAAAATATTGCGAGCAGAGCATATTGTTATCATCTTTCCAACACGACGGTATACGACACCAGCTTGTCTAAAAGGACGATTCGATAAAGTTTTTATATCAAATTTCGCATACGTGTATACCTCATTTATGAAATGGGAAAAGTTGTTATCTTGACGCACAGCAAGTTTGATAACAACCACGTGATGACCACGATACACGTATCTCCTTACCCTAGGTCATCCGTGATTGAGACGACTCAAACGAGCGCTCCGATTTGTAGGAATAAAAACAAAACACACGAAAATGTTTGATAAAATAGCTCCAGGAGTCCGCACTTCAGAAAGCATTCAAAAACTCATACAAAAAGTCTGAACCTATTGATCTAAATGATGGTAACCCATGATAGTAAAAAAGAATTTCCGGTATATCTTGTGATGAATCTTTGTTTTCCTTCTCTGATGACGAAGGATACTTCATTTTCTTGTTCAGGAAGCACCACTATGATACGATCCAGGATGGTACAAAGTCTTTTTTGATAGCATTGCATCATTTGATGGACATCGAGATTTCTCTTTATTGCCAAATTGGATGAAGTCGATTTTCCCACCATTTTTAGGGATGTTGGTAGATCTCATACAAGAATTCCTAGGTATTTCAGCTGATAGTCTCATCACCTGGTGAGCAGTACTTCAATCATTATTAATACCCGTTTGAATACGATATATGCTCAGACCGCTTTCACCAAAAGCAGCAATAATTGCAGCCTGATTAACACGAATCTCTTTTCTCCAATACGAAATTTTTCGACGAAACTATCTCAAGCAACTCCTTTGAATGTTCTTTCTTCTTATGATGATTGGAGGATATCTAAGATGATATAAAGCTCTGCCAGCAGTACTCTTAGCAGCTCTTTTTTTGACTCATAGACCAGCATTTCTGTATGCCTGAGTAGTAGTACTCTTAGTTCTTTGAGCTGAACGATTCAGAAAGACATGAGCGAGAAATACTAAAATGAGTCTGATATTAGTATGAGCATCGTTATTTACTTATTTCTCGACCTATCTATGCAGATCTTATTCTCTATCAGTATCCTCAACTTCTCAGTCAGTTTATCTCCTCTCGAGATCTCCCAAACTACAATGATTCATTTCAGGCAGGAGGGACCTTTCTCACAACCTCAGAGTTTTTCAAAACTAATCGATTGATTTTTCTTTTAAGTCTAGGTGGATGTGTTATCACCTGGAATGACAACTCTAAGCAAGCGCGAATTTTACGCTGACTCTATCTTTTTTCCGTCTTTTGGATCTTGGGACAAATGAGTTTCTATCAAAGAATGATGTGATATGCTGATCTTTTTTTCCTTTCATTTGCGGCTCTTTTTCTCATCGAACTAGTAAGAAACTACAAAAGTGCTTGGATCCTCATAGTAGCTGTTTTCCTCTATCAAGGAGCGAGCTTTGCCTACCGAGTTGAAAGAACTCGAAGGCCAATCATTGAACAAGAAGAATTTCAAAAAATAAAAGAATTGGACGAACTCTTGCCTCCAGTTGCTACGATAATGAGTACAAGTTCAACCTATTCAACACGGCTTCAATATGCACATCGTCCACTTATCGCTCCAGGGCTGTTTGAATTAGATAAGCGAGACAGAACAAAGCGAGAAGATCGATGGGAATCAAATGGTGATCAGAAATGCAAGGCCCTAGTTGAGGATTATTGAAATTTAGCATGAAATCTCTATATTCGACAGTGATCAAAGCAACTTCCTCTCAATCTATGAGAAGGAAAATGTTTTGGTTTATTTGAGAAATGAGAAAAGAAGTTAAATCGAGAAATTCGAAAATTCATCTGAGACCAGAATAAATAAGCAAGAAAAAAAGTATATAGGATATGTATTGATGACGTTTATCTGAGTTCAGATAAAGAAATACGTCAAGTTTATATCGATGTGCTATGCCATAAGTTTTCAATTTTATTGTCCATATCGCAATGAAAATATCGCAAATGACGATGACACATAAATTAATATTTACTTGATGAGTAAGCATACTTGCACTTATCTTCATTCTTTTTCCATCTGAGTCACAGATTGTGAATGCATTTCGTATTATCTTTTGATCAATCTTTTTGCTCTTTCTTCCTGGACGATGGATTACTCAAGCAATCCTTGAAGAAAACGAAATTGATATGTTAGAAAGATTGGCTCTTAGCTTTGCATTAAGTATTTCAGTAATCCCATTGATCACTTTTTACACGAATCTAGCAGGTGTGAAAATATCAGCCGTCATGGTCTGGACGATTACCTGTCTTGTCTGTTTATGATCATGGATCTATATATCTTTCTTCAAAAAAGAAAAAGTAGAAATGCAGCAGGCCCAAGAAAAATAGTATCTATCATATAGATTTCACTGTGATTTACTTTATTTAAACGCTCAGTACATTTATGAAAATTAGTATATTTTGAACCTGATATGTTGGTCTTGTAACAGGAACTTGTCTTGCAGAAGTAGGGCATGAGGTAGTTTGTATGGATATTGATCAAACAAAAATTGATAATCTTAAGAAGGGGATCATTCCAATCTATGAACCATGACTAGAAGAACTCGTTATAAGAAATGCAAAAGAAGAAAGACTGCAATTTACAACAGATCCTACATTTGCAGTAGAATATGCTGACGTAGTGTTTAACGCTGTAGGTACGCCACCTGGACCTGATGGTCATGCAGATCTAAAATACGTAAGAGCAGTAGCAAAAACCTTTGCAGAACACACCAGTGGATATAAAATCTTTGTAAACAAATCAACCGTACCCGTAGGAACAGGAGATGAATGCTACGCAATTATTCAAGAATGAATCAAAGAAAGAGGAAGCGATGCAAGGTTTGATGTTGTATCAAATCCAGAGTTTCTCAAAGAAGGAACAGCAATCAAAGATTTTATGGTGCCAGATAGAGTAGTGTGTGGAGTAAGTTCAGATCATGCTCAAGGACTCATGAAAGAAGTTTATGCAAGCTTTGCGAGAGCAGACAAACCAATTATTTTTACAGATGTAAAATCAGCAGAGCTTATCAAATATGCAGCAAACTCTTTCTTAGCAACGAAGATTAGTTTCATAAATGAAATAGCAAATTTTGCAGAAATGGTTGGAGCAAACGTAAAAGACGTAGCTCTTTGAATCTGATTAGATCAAAGAATCGGTCCAAGATTCCTTCACGCAGGAATTGGATATGGAGGAAGTTGCTTTCCAAAAGACGTCCAGGCACTTGTTGCTTCAGGTGAACAAATGGGATATGATTTTCAAATCGTAAGAGCGACAGAAAAAGTTAACGCACAACAAAAGACCCTCCCAATAGCAAAACTCAAAAAACATCTCCCAGATCTAACAGGGAAGAAAATAGCAATTCGATGACTCGCATTTAAACCAAAAACAGATGATGTAAGAGATGCACCAAGCCATGGAGTAATCCAATCTCTTCTCAACGAATGAGTTGCAGAAGTAATGTGATTCGATCCAGTAGCCATGGAAGAAATGAAACAACATTCTCCAGTTTGAAATGATATTACCTATGTAGAAACAAGCTACGAAGCACTAAAAGACGCTGACGCACTCATCCTCCTGACTGAATGGGATGAGTTTCGTAATATAACTCTCTCAAAAGTAAAAGAACTTATGAAAGGAAATGTAGTAGTAGATGGGAGAAATATTCGATCTCGTGAAAAATTGGAAAGCATGTGATTTGCTTATGAAGGAGTAGGAAGATAGTTTTTATAAATAGATTTGTGGTCTCATGAAAAAGATTATAATTGCAATTGCCGTATTTGTCTGCTGAATGCTAGGACAGGTTTTTGCGATGAAGTCTGTCAATTACTACAAAGACAAAATAGAAGACATGATTGCAGAAAGAGGTTCTTCATCAAGACTCTTATTTCTAAAAGCACTCGATTACTATCAAAACCGTGTGTATGACAATGACAAAAAACAACTCGTACAAGATCTATATGATGCTCTAATGATAGAATTTGATGGATGTGGACTACCAAATACCTACGAAGAATATGATTGGTATAGGGAACTAGAATCTGCCCTCAAAGACGAAGGAATAGATCTTGTAAGCTCAAATCTAGAGTTCAATCGGTGAACAGAGAACCTCGTAAACGAAATATGTTACTCAGAAAACACACATATGCTCATCCTTCATATTCCACTTCTAGATACAGGAAAAAAATATGAAACAAAAAGATTTAACTATGAAAAAGAAGTATATGAAGAAGAAATAAGAAAATACAGACAATCATTGAATGTTTGGTCATACATGATCGACTCAAAAAAACTACAAAAGAACACGTACGACGAAGCAACGATTAAAGTTCGATGACCTCCATATGAAGTTAAATACGAGGATATGCAACCAGTAGTGATGCTGATGCGGTCTGATCGTGAACAACAATACATGGACGTGTGAATTCATAACATTTCATTTGAGTTCTGAAAAAGAGTAGGAGATGAAATTGAATTTAGGTCAGGTTATGGTGATGCTGGATGTCGATCAGAAGTGAAATATGGATACAATATCGTTTCAAGAGAAGTATCAGTAAAAGAAACCTGTCGGTGATGTGCAGAATATGATGACAAAGGAAATTACATTTCAGAAGAAACATGATGTGATAGAGGACGGCCCCCATATGTGCAAAACAACGAAGGAGAAGAATTTTGGAAAACTATCCCAGATTGAATTCTCACAGCTCCTCGTGAAGAATAAGAAATCAAAGGTAACATAAAAAGTACTTTACTTAAGTTCTACCCATGAAGTTAATCATTCAAATCCCTTGTAAAAACGAAGAAGAAAATCTCCCAACCGTCCTCTCAGAACTTCCAAAGGAAATTCCTGGAATTTCTGTTATCGAAATACAAGTGATTGATGATGGAAGTACAGATGGAACTTATGACGTAGCTGTAGCTAATGGGGTAGACCATATCGTTCGTTTTCGTAGAAACAGAGGACTAGGAAACGCTTTCAAAGCTGGAGTAGAAAATGCCCTCAGAGAAGGAGCTGATATTGTCGTAAATACCGACGCAGACAACCAATACCCAGGAAAATATATTACCGATCTGGTACAACCAATCATTGCTCACCAAGCTGATATTGTTATTTGAGATAGAAACCCAACCAAAGTACCTCACTTCACTCGAGTTAAAAGACAGCTTCAGGGACTCGGAAACTACGTTGTAGGAACACTCGCAGGACACATGATGCCAGATTCCGTAAGCTGATTTCGTGCTTACTCGAGAGAGAGCCTCTTCGCTCTCAATGTTACAGAACAATTCTCATATGTGATAGATACGATTCTCCAAGCACACAAAAAATGATTAGAAATCGCTTGGACTCCTATCACCATTAACACTCCAACACGTCCATCAAGACTGTTTGATAACATCCGACAGCACATCAAAAAATCAACAGCCAACATCGTAAGAGTGTACGCGATGTACGAACCACTCAAAACCTTTCTCTTTATGTCACTCCCATTTTTCCTTATCTGATGAGTTTGAGTTATCAGATACCTTATCGCTCGATCAGCAGGAAGCGGAGACGGAAAAATTCAATCCCTCGTCCTATCGGCAATCGTCATCATGATAGCCCTCAACCTTTTTTCACTCTGAGTCATCGGTGACATCATCGCAAAAAACAGATTCCTCACCGAGCAAAATAGCGGAATGATCAAGAAAATGAAATTCGGAAAGACAAAGCGAGAAGAAGAGAATGGATACTAGCACCCATTCCCACATTCTCATTAAAACTCCCGAACTCTTGAACATTCGACCCCAAAACTCTCAAACATTAAAACTCTCGAACTTTCGAACTCTAAAACTCTAATTCACTTTTTCACTCTATTACGTATGCAAAAAATTATTATCACCTGATGAGCTTGATTCATTGGAGCTAACTTCCTCAACAAATATGTCCCACTTTTCCCAGAAATCCAGTTTATTAACCTGGATGCCTTAACCTATGCAGGAAAATTAGAAAACGTAGAGGTAAGCGATACTCAGAACTATAGCTTCGAGCAAGCAGATATTAGAGATCTAGCAGCATTAAGAGAAATATATGAAAAACATCAACCAACGGACTGTATTCACTTTGCAGCTGAGTCGCACGTAGACAATAGTATCGAGAACCCTTGAGTATTTTTAGAAACAAATATTCTTGGAACAAATAACTTGCTCACTCTTCATAAAGAGTTTTGATGTAACAGATTTCATTATATTTGAACAGACGAAGTCTATGGAGAGCTTCCCTTAGACCGTCCTGACCTTAAGTTCACGGAATCAACACCCCTTCACCCTCACTCTCCATATAGTGTTTCAAAAACAGGAGGTGATATGCTCACACAAGCATATGCAAGAACCTATTGAGTAGAAGTAGTTACCACAAGATGTTCAAACAACTACGGGCCATATCAAGATGAAGAGAAATTAATTCCTTTGTTTATTTGAAGATTATTGAAAGATGAAAAAGTACCTCTCTACGGAGATGGGAAAAACGTGAGAGATCGACTCTATGTAGAAGATCACTGCGATGCGATCCGAGAAGTATTTACTAAAGGTAAATCTTGAGAAGTATACAACGTATGAGGAAATAATGAATATTCAAACTTAGAGATTACTAATATTCTCCTCAAAGCCACAGGAAAAGATGAGTCATCAATCGAGTATGTAGAAGATAGAGCAGGGCATGATAGAAGATATGCTATTGATAATACAAAAATAACATCAGAACTATGACGAGCTCCACAAGTAACCTTTGAAGAGTGAATTCAAAAAACTATCGCTCGATATAAACAGTATTTAACAGAAGAAAGAAATGACTCGAATTAGAAAAACATCAGATATCGTCTATAAAAACGAACGAATCACCCTGTATCATGAAGAAGTGATCGATCCAAATGGAAACGATCATATTTATGGACGTGTAAGCCTCAATGAAGAATGAGTGTACATAGCAGCTCTCACAGAAGAAAATAAAATCTGGTTAGTAGCTCAACATCGTTATCCTCATGATTACTATTCTCGAGAATTACCATCATGATGAGTGAAGAAGACAGAAACCTATCTACAAGGAGCACAGCGTGAATTAGCAGAAGAATGTTGACTCAAAGCAGAGTCGCGAGAACAACGAATGACCTTCCACCAAGCAAACTGAATAACTGACGATACAAACTATGCCTTTATTGCAACCGACCTGTCACCAGACGAGTCACACAGTCCAGACAGCCATGAGAAATTTGAAAAAAGATGTATTACCCTTGAGCAAGCGTACAATGAAATCTGTGAAGGAAAAATAGTTGAAGCAGTGACCTGTGCCATGATTACCCGCTTATATTTTGAGAGAAGAGAGTAGGTTTTATATTTTATGTAAGAGAAAAATGAAAGGAATTATTCTAGCGTGATGAACCTGATCAAGACTCTGGCCCATAACGAAAGGAATAAGTAAACAACTTATGCCAATTTATGATAAGCCAATGATCTATTATCCACTTAGTACATTAATGCTGGCGTGAATTAATGAAATCTGCATCATTACAACGCCTCATGATCAGGATGCATTTAAAAATCTTCTCTGAGATGGTAAGAGTCGAGGGTGCGATTTTACTTATATAACTCAACCATCACCAGATGGTCTAGCTCAAGCTTTTATTTTAGCAGAGGAGTTTATAGGAGATGATTCGGTATGCCTTATTCTTTGAGATAATATTTTCTATGGATCGCATCTTTCTCAGATCCTTCAAGAAAGTACCAATCCAAATGGAGGAGTAGTTTTTGCATATCCAGTAAATGATCCAGAACGTTACGGAGTAGTAGAGTTTAACGAACAAAAAGAAGCAATCTCAATAGAAGAAAAACCTGAACATCCGAAATCACCATATGCCGTTCCAGGTATCTATTTTTATGATAATTCGGTAGTAGAAGTAGCAAAAAATGTGCAGCCGAGCGCAAGAGGAGAACTTGAAATAACTTCAGTAAACCAACACTATCTTGCTCAATGAAAGCTCAAAGTAGGAGTCCTTGATAGATGAACAGCATGGCTAGACACCGGTACAATAGACGCCCTCATGGCATCACATCAGTTTATTCAAGTAATCGAACAAAGA
>JAHDCT010000025.1:0-451 GCA_020629735.1 bacterium
AAGAATACTATCTTTTGTTACAGCAAATCTTTCTCGGGAAAAATCTCCGTCGTTTCAGATCTTTATATCTGAAAATAAGTAATATACCAACGCATCTCTTCAGTGCTCGTTCACTAATTCCAGTGGGTCAATTTTATTTCACAATGACTTTGACATCTTTTGGCCGTCTACCGTGAAAAATCAGTTTATAATCTCCAGATCTGACACCTTATATCCAGTACTCATCAGCATTGCTGGCCAAAAAATAGCATGAAAGCGAGAGATGTCTTTTCAGATAGTATGAATCACCTCAGCATCATTCCAAAACACCATATCATTTTCTTCTCAACTTACTGACTCACCATTTTTTGTGAAAAACTGTGGCTTTTCACAGGTTGTCACATAGTTAAACAACGCATCAAACCATATATATACTACTGATGATGCATCGTTAAATGACTCTGGCAGCTGA
>JAHDCT010000025.1:461-11433 GCA_020629735.1 bacterium
CGCGAGAGATTGAAAAATCCTCAAGTCCCTGCTCAACAAAAGACTTTATTTCATTATATCTATAGCTTGGATGACAAAAATTCTCTCATTCCTTATAAAGACTCTTTAACTGCTCTTCATATTTTTTCAATGAAAAGAATCGATTTTTTTCACTAATTTTTTTAGGCTCTTTTAAATGATCAGGACAGACCATCTTCCCTTCTTGCTCTACAAGGTCGGTTTTCTTTTTAAATGCTTCACACCCAACACAGTACATTCCTTCATAGTCTCCTTGATAGACGTCTCCCTTCTCATGTACTTCTTCTAAAATTCACTGCACAAAAGATTTATGCTGTTCATGAGTTGTTCTAATAAAGTCTGTATAAGAAATCTTCATCTCATCCCAGGTAGCTTTGTGGATTCCAGCAATCTCATCCAAATACTCCATCACTTCTTTTCACTCAGCTCTTGCTGATTCAAGCATTTTTTGACCGTTTTCATCTGTTCAGGTCGTAAACTTCACCTGAGCTCATAACATTCTTCTTCCTCTTGCCTGCACATCCCCAATTAGAGATGTATATGCTGTTCCAATATGCGGAGCTCAATTAGCGTAGTAAATAGGCGTTGTTATATAGACTCTTTTTGTCATCTGAGAAAATTTATACTAAAACCATATAGCGTAAGAAGCTTCTAAGGGCCACATAGAAAGATCTAGTGTTAGACCTTTACATTTCTTTTCAAAAATATCACCCTTAAAACAAAACTCGCCACAGTACCTATATATAAGCATCAGTTCTTTAAAAAAAAGTTCATCATAAAAAAAAGAAGCCGGATGGCTTCTTTTTTTCTTAATCACGATATTTAGCAACAAAAGATTCAATCTGATCAGGTGGTAATGCACCTACAAACTGATCTTTATTTTCTCCTCCTTTATAAAGACTAACTTGTGGAATACTTCTTACGCTATGCATCATTGAGAGATCTTGGTTCTCACCATTATCAACATCAACCGTAAACAACACAATTCCTTCATCTTTTTCTGCCATATCATGTAGGACGGGCTTTAACATTCTACAAGGACCACATCGTTCTGCCCAGAAATCAACAAGAACGATTTTATCGTCAGCTACTTCTGCAAGCACTTTATCAAAATGCTCTTTTCCATTAATTTCAATAATCATCTTTGTGTATAAATAATTAAAAAATCTAGATTAACAATCTAGATTATACTACCCTTTCACTAATATGTAACCAAATAGGTTAGAGACTTCACTAAGGTATAATTAAGATTGAAAGTACAGTGATGTTACTACTCTTCTCAACGTATTCAACACTTTGAGTCAAATATCAACAAACCCTTTCACTGCGAGCACTTCAAAATGTTCTAATTTTTCCACACCAGCCTTCACTTTAAGAAGAAACTTATGTGAATTAATTTCCAAAACAACTTCATGCATTTTATCTGCAATCTTTGTGAACGTAGCACTCACATGCTGCATATCAATCTTACTATTAACTGTTTTTGAATCAAATAAGACAGGTTGTTGCATAATTACAGATACATGAACTAAAGACAATTCGATATGAATCTGTTGTATTTTTTTATATATTCAATACAAGAGACAAAAGACAAGATTTTTTATGGAAAGATTGAATTATTTTTTATAGGAAGATTGAATTATTTTTTTTACAAAAACCCTCGTTTCATCCATGCCTTTCAAGAATTCTTACCTCGCTGAGGTTGCAAAAAAATTAAAAAAACGGAGACATAAAATAATTTATTCCTCCGAATTAAAACCAAAGATTCAAAAAATTATGTGACCCGAATACACAGACAAAAGGGGCTATAAGATCATTTACTATCTGAAAAATAAATGATACATTTTGTCAATCAAAAAAGAGATCTTCTATGTGAAGTTTCCCGAAGATCACATCAGTGAAGATCTTATTATTGATGACTGGTATCGGCTCATCTTACATCACCACTGTAAGTCAGCAACTGATGGACAACGACACATATGATGACTTAAAGCTCTCGAGTTTAACCTCTCTAACCACAGCATTCCTGATCAAATACTTATTATTACACCAAACAAACAATCAAAAGAAGTGATTGTATCCGATAAAATCGTCCATTTCAAAAAATACACGAGCAAGAAAACAAATCATTATAAACTCTTTAAGAAATACACAGATAAGATAAAAATGTGAAAACATAGCTTTCGTTTCTCAAACAAAGAACTTTCACTTCTCGAATCTTTATATAACTTTGACGAACTCCATGATCGTTACACATATGAGATTATCAGGAAAGTCGTCAAAAAAATGAAAGACATAGACACCGAGTGCATCAGTCAAATTCTAAAATCTTGAAAGCATCACTCTTCCGTTAATAGACTCTATAAAATTTGTCTTAAAGAAAATAAAAAGTTAGCAGCTCTTCTTCTTCCTAGCATCAAAAAATGGAGCTTTCAACTTGATATCTAATCAAGCTCAACTACATTTAACGAGCAACTAATTACTGTTTACCTTACCTTATAAACTATGTATATCCATCTTCATGGACATTCACACTATTCTCTCTTAGAGGCCATTGGAAAACCAAAAGATATTGCTCAGGAAGCAAAAGACTATGAAATGCCAGCTATTGCACTAACAGACTACAATTGACTCTTTGGGGCAATAGAATTTTATGAGGCATGTAAAAAAATTGAGGTCAAGCCACTTCTTTGAGTGGAACTCTGATTTGTACCAGATAAAAGCGTTAAGGATAAAAATGAACAATGTGGTCACATCACTCTTCTTGCGAAATCTTATACTTGATATCTCAATCTCCTTAAAATTACTTCAGAAGCTAATCTTCATGGATGGAATGATAAAGCCAGGATTGATATAGAATCACTCTCATGACTCACCGATGATCTGTACGTCCTTTGTTGAGGAGTACAATCTTTCCTTGCACAGATGCTTTGGAGCCAAGAAGACCATAAGAAAATCAAAGACTTCCTACAACTTCTTATTACTACTTTCGGACCTGAGAACTGTCTTCTTGAACTTACTGTTCAAGATGAATCCAGTCATAACAAAATACGTGTACTCAATAACTTTATTAAAAGTACTTCGAAAGAACTAAACTTACGCATGTACTGTTCGAATAACTTCCACTATATAGATGAGCTTGATCAAAAGGTATCAGAAGTAGCACTAGCTATTAAAGACTGAAAACGCATGTACGAAGATGATAGAAGAAAAGTTGACCTCCAGCAACATATTATGTCAGAAAAAGAAATAAGAAACCTTCTTATGCAAAATTGATATGGCGAAGATGAAATAGAATCTATGATCTTAACTACCCAAGAAATAGCAGACAGCATAAATATTGAACTTCCCTTATGAAACATCCTCTTCCCAAAATATACATCACCGCTCCAAGACCTCTATGAAGAACACAAATCATCATTAATAGTTTCCGCGTAGCCCATCGCAGGTTCCACGCGTGATTGACTTCACAATTTCTCGCTTACTTTGAGACGGATACCAAAGAGCATACAAGAAAAATCATAATGTCTGCACCCGTAATCAACACCCGAAATACTGTACTTTCTCTCGAAAGGTTCAGTTTTTTTTCATGAAAATAATTCTATTTCTAGCTCTAAAGTATGCTGTGGTATACGGTTCTAAAAACACCTTTTCTAGCTGAGTCTTGTCTCTTTCCATATGATGAATTCTTATTGTATCTGAAACAACATAAGGGATTCCAGCTTTAGTTATACGATAACTAAAATCTATATCTTCTGCACACTTATCAAATATTGGATCAAAAGCAATTTTTTGAGCGATTTGAGTCGGTCAAAAAAATGAGTTTGCTCATATAAATGCAACTTTGTGACAAATATACTCACTTCATTTTTCAGGTTTCCAGAAGTAGAATTTTGGGAAGAATCGTCTTACCTTTACAATTCATCAAGATTGAATCATTCATGTTTTTCTCCGCTCAATTAGCGGACTATAAAATCATTCCTGCAACTCTTGAGTCTCATGGAAAATGATCCTATATTCTTGAAGGCAATCCGAGAAAAAATCTTTCGAAAAAACATTATCATCATCAATCATATAGAAATATGGCGTTTCTACCTGATCTATGAGAAATTGTCTATCATAAGCTACTCAATTACCAGTTTCATATCATTCATCACCATTTACTATAACCTTTACGTCAAGATCAGTCAGTCAGTTACGCAATATACTTTTTATCTTTTGTACACACTCAGCCTTATGCTTTCCGTGCACAAGAAAAATACACTTATCGGGCTTATGCGTTTGTTTGCTTGTTTGACTAACCCACTGTTGCAATACTTCTTCTTTTCAAGATGTAGGCACACAAAGCGTCCACTTCATTGCATTTTTTTTAGATAAAATTATTCCTCGAGATATAAAATATCATTCCACGGAGTTCTATACAATCCCTCGTTCAGTCTCTGTTGATCTAAGTAATGACCAATAAATCATACACTTCTAGCCATGACAAATAAAGCATTCAAAAAATCAGCTTTAATTAACGAATTCATCTCTTCATACGTGTATCACATATCCGTTAGAGCATCTAGCATCATAGCTGCAATATGCCCATCGACATTTAAAATAAGATTAGGCTTCTTTTGCGTAGTTAACTCTTCAACCTGAAGCGCAAAATCAAGATAATTTCTTGTTGGAAAATTTTCAGCTAATTCCTTCATAAGTTCACATCTTTTATCTGGGTTGTATATTGATTTAACTTTGTGTCATATTCACTGGATGTATACCCCCTTTGCTTTCATTTCGTTCACCAGCTCTTGAGGAGAAAGTCCTCTTTGCGTTGCATCTAATAACCATTTTCCAGCTCAGGTCACTGCACCTCAAAAGCGAGGCCCAATTGTTGCTAGTCATGAAATCAAAGATGACACAACATCTTTACCAGCTCTAGCTGTTACGATAGTATTTGTTGCTCAACTTACTGCTGGACCATGATCAGCGAGGAGAATAAAAATTGTTTCAAGAAACTTACACGCATAGTCTGGCAATTCTTTTTTGAGCCAGAGGTGACCTATCACCTTCATAAGAGATCCCTGACTTACAAAGTCACTAATTTTTATCCCATTATACAGCAGCTCATCTCACCTTTCATCTGAGATTGAAGAACTAAAGTTTGTTTTTCTTCTTCTCTTAAGCACTTCGCACCTACTCTTTATTTCTTCACTGACTCCGTCTTCTTTTTTCAGTCACAATTCAAAGCTTACTTGAGCAATTAGTTTTCAAAAATCATCAAAACTCTCAGGAACATGTGCTCAGACATTTTTTAAATAAGCATTCTTATAACTTGCTTTTTCTTCATCTGAATTTGCTTTTGCTCAGGCATGTCAAAATTGCACTTCAGTCTTTAGCTTTTCAGCTGACGTTCATATACACCAAGCGACAACTGGTTTAGTAATTTTCCCGGCTGCGATCATATCAGCTATTTCAATTTCAATACGGTTTCCTACCTCACCAAGCAGTACAATGATCTTAATTTCTTCATGCTCTTCTAAATACTCCAATAGCGGCAAGAAAGACATCATAGGAAATCTATCTCAACCTACTTGAAACGCACTATGCACCCCATCTGAATTTTTGCTTACGATACGACATAGTTCATTCATCATACCTCATGACTTAGTCACTATTCCAACACTCCCAGGCTGACATAATCACGATGCCAAAATGTTATCTAAGGATCATCACGTATGACCTATACGAAATACACCTGATAACATTGCTCCTACAATCGCAGGTCAGAAAAAATCTGTTTTTGATTCCTTTGCTAAGGTTATTAACTCTCTCGTTTCACGCTCAGCAACTCATTCAGCTATAGTAAAGACATGTTCAAACTTACCAGACTCGATTGCTGACTTGTTGACTGCTGTACAACTACGAAAAGAAGCTAAATTAATTAACGTATCTACATTTGGAAACTGGTCCACTTCATCTCGACTATGGATTGTTGGGATGAATATTTCTTTATCTCAAAAGAAAATTTTATATTTTTTTCCTGTTTTTTGAGAAGAAAAAACAGCTCTAACACTTGGTTCCCTTCCGCATAAAAAATCATAATCAAGCATATTTTGCACAATACCCAAATGTGTTCAATGGAGTATTGCTTCAGACTTTGGACTAAACTTCATACTACGGTATAAGAGTAAAATATCATGCACTTATTTTATATCTATTTTAATTGCTCCATAGCTTCTGTAATATATGTGTCACCGTCTGCTAAGGTACAACTAATACTATTTTTTTCACAAAAAGCAGAAATACGAGCTAATCATTTCTTATCGTTCACTCATCAACGTCTCACAAAGATTTTAATTCACGCATCTTTTAACTCGCTTACTTTCTCCTGAACTGCATCAACGAAAGCCTTACAAAACACATCAATATTCGTGAAATTTGAGATTCATCATACGACACACAACCGTTTTTGCTCCTTAGAATTACTTTGTATAAGGATATCAACCAAGCCTTGGATATACTTTTTGTTATGCCAGTAATTAGGATTTCATGATAGTTCTCCATAGTTTATAACTTGGTCGAGTAATCACATGCCTGCAAACTTATCCATGGTTGCTACACTCGCTCAACCTCATCATAAAAGCAATCCAAAACGTCCATGAATGTTCAAAGTTGTGAACTTTAAACTTGCTCATGTCTCAGCATCCATCTCTTCAACGAGTTCTTCTAGATCATGTGTCTGTGACCCAAAAGGTTTTACCCGTGCAATATCAGACCAACTAGATTGTTTCCAAGCCTCGCAGGTATCAACTTTTGCTACCGTATCCAACAATTTCTCCTCCCTCTGAAAAGACAAATGGATTCATCTCAAGATACACGTACCCGTATTTTTTAAAGTAGTTATATTGTGCCATAACATAGCTTATTATTTTTTTCTTAGCACTACTATCCTCTTCCGCTACTCAACTTTTTTGAGCAGACTCATGTATCATATCAGCAATATCGGATTCTTGAAGAGAAGATAGCACTGACACCTTCTTCGCAATAACCTTTTCCCAATTCTCTTCCACTTCTACACCTCAGTCGTGAGAAAAGTAAACTATATCATGCTCCCTTTCCGTCTTGAATGCAACATAGTACTCCTTCTCATGAGGAACAAACTTCTCAATAAGAAACGTTGTTAATTTCCCTTCGCTCTCTCATATAGTTTGTTTAATGTCATATTTTTCTCATAACCAACTAATAACACCTTCTGTGTCTAAATTCACTCAAATAAGTCCCAACTTTCCTCTTTTTCAAAATAATTGATCTGGCTTCACTACCCATTTCTGATCTCCATGTTTTTCTAACTCTTTCTTTACCTTTTCTATATCTTCTTTTGACTCTACCAGGTAGCTTTCAAGTACTTTATTTTGTGATACATGAAACATTTTTTTTGCATCATACTCACGAATTGCTCTTTGTGACATAATGTAAGTATTATAAAAGTTTATAGTATATAGATTATGGCAAATCTATATACTAAGTAGTAGATTCGTTCCATCTAGACAAAAGATAACACACTTCGCTTATTATCTCTTATCTAGATTCCACTCTAATTTACTATATTTTTTAACCCTTCTTTTAACTCTTTAAAGACATTGATTATTCTTTCTCTTCTTCTTGCCATCTTTTCATTATAGCTTCTTTCTCTCTCTGTTTCTTGCGCCCGTTTTGCTCATATTCTTGCACCTCGAAGCAACAGCAACCTTGTAACTTCTCAGGCAGTATCTAGCGCATTTTCAGTTATTTTTTTAAGATCAACTTCCTCGTTATTCGCGTCTTCATTTTCACGCATTTCTTCAGGCATTTTTTATTTTGAATTATACAAACAAATCACAGGTGCGACACTTTACAGCTATCTCATTTAACACCTAGCTTATTTTGGTCATCTTTCAGGACAACATATTATGCACAATACTATTCTTCATCGATATGATGAGTAACTTTTACTTTTTGAATCGCATCTCCTTCCTTATTTACTCTAAGAACTTCTAACTCAAGATCACCAAACCTAATGACATCCCCTTTCTTAGCAAATTGCTTCAAAACTTCCAAGAAAACAAATCATACCGTATCTTCTTCAGAAATATCGCTATACTCATCTGGAATTTGGAAACCAGGTATTTGTAAAATATCAATTACATCTCTTAAAATTGTATCACCTTGCACCCTTACTACAAATTCGTTTACTTTTGTAATTTCAGCGTCTTCTCGTCCGTCTGACTCATCTCTAATAGCTCCCACAAGATCCTCGAGAATATCCTCGAAAGTCACTATACCTGCCGTTCCTCAGTATTCATCAATTACTACTGCAAAGTGCTGCCCATGTTTCTTCATATTGAGGAAGACATTGAAGATACTTGCCGTAATCGGTACTTTGGTTACCTGCTTTAGGTTGAAGGATTTCATCTTTCTTTCTGCGTTTTTTGGATCTTGCATAAGAGAGAATACTTCCCTCATAGTCACTAGCCCAACTATTTGATCTTTATCGGCACGATATATTGGTATTCTTGAATATGAGTTAGACAGTATAAGATCTTTTGCTTCTAATAATGTAGCCTCTTCATCAATAGCTACTATGTTCTTTCTATGCTGAAAGACTGATTCAACATTCCTTTCTGAGAATTCAAGGAAATTATGAATAATCAGAGACTCCGTATTTGTAAATATACCCTCTTTTTTTCCTTCTTCCACGAAGATATCCACTTCTTCCTTTGTTACTTGCTCAGTATTTGCTCATACAAGACGTTTTAACCCATGTATAACTTGTTCTAGTATTCGCACTAATGGAAATAGCAACCAGGTTATTCCTTGAATAAAGGGTGATACTATCATTCAGAACTTCAAAGCATACTCTGCTGCAAACACTTTCGGAATAATTTCTCAAAAGAACAAGATGAGAAACGTTATCGTCACCGAAACGATCATAAACCCAGCAGCTCCTCATAAAGCAAACTGGCCTAAAATAGTTTCTCATAACGATGCTGCATAGATTGACAAGGCAACATTTACTAAATTATTTCCAATCAAAATCGCAATTAATGTTCATTCACTTTTTTCTCTTAGAGATAAAAGAAGCTTTGAGGTTCACGGATTTTTTATATGATCATTAATATACTTTTTGATCTTATAAATAGGAACTCACATTATTGCCAGCTCTGATGAGCTAAACAAAGCCGACAAAACTAATAATCAAACAACAATGATTCAGGGTCACATAGCATTAAAAAAAATAAACCCCAGTAGTATAGGGTTTACAATATAAATTTCGAGTTAAATCGAGCTATTTTCTACTCTACTTTTATCCAAGCTTTAGGGCTTCATAGTTTTCTTTATAGTATGTTCTACATTTCTTTAAAATTACTTTTACCTTTTCAATGTCAGCTAAATCTTTTTTGCTCAGCGCCAACTTCAATGAAAAGAAATTATAGTATTCATTTTGCTTAAATTTCTTTAGCAGAGTTGGAATCTTATACACCCCATCTCATAACGGTAAATGTTTCTTTCCATCTTTTCCAACATCTGAAAGATATACCACACTCAGATATGGAATAAAGTTTGACATCTTTTTCATAAACTGGTAGTCAAGAATTTCTTCTTCAACATTTGCTACATCTAAAGCAAGATACATGCGATATTTTTTAATTATTTCTACTATGCTTGAAAAATAATATTTAGGAATAACTCCTAAAAAGTTCCTATCTTCAGGATTAATAATCGTAAACTTCATACTTTTATTATGCGCTTTGTACGCAGGTAAATTGCTTTTTAGAAACCTATAAGATGTTATATTCAAAATACTTGGAGCATTAATAGTTACTACTTCCGCTCACAGTTCTTTTCACAAATCAATAGCTTGATTCATTTCCTTAATATTTACTTTATCAGATATCTGAACTACCTTTACTGGCATTTTATACTTCTTCACAAGGTCCATAACATACTCTGTATGTCGAGCATCGAAATTTTTCCACATTGCTAAATCAATTCAATCGAAATTGAGTTCCCTTGCAGTATCAAAAATAAGATCTAGCCCGTATCATGAAAGCGTATCTGTACTGAGCAAAAAGCTAGCTTTATTTTTTTCAGTTCTTTTTCACATTCTCGCCAAACAAGTAAATGAATTTTCCTTTTATCTTACTTTATTTCTAGACTCACGATACATTATCGTAAGTACACTATTAATTCACGCATTATACTTGTCTTAAGTATAGGAATCGAGCGCTATCCTGTCAAATTCTCATCACTTGACAACTATCAAATTACACCACTTTTATAAGTAGGAACAACACACAGCATCTACATCTTTTGGCACTTATTTTTTAACTGATGAAACATCAAGTGAATAACCAGTTGTTGTTATTTTTGCTCAATAAATTTTTGCCATTTCTTTTGCAACAATTGCTGCATTATACCTTGGGTCTTGCTGGCTTTTATAATACCACATATGCTCGTTCACAACAACAATTTCTTTAAGATTTTTCCAGTCTTGAAACATGTGTGAAAAAGTACAAAGGACATACGACGACTCTCCATTTTTCACTTCTCGGAAGAGCTCAGCTTTTTGCTTTTTAGTCCTTTTACTATGCATAACTTTTGCATGGCTAGGAAACCTGTACTTCTTTTGGTAATTATACAAACTCCACGAATCAGAAAATACAACTAATTTTTGTTCTTGAGATGATTTCTTTTTTCTTTCTCTTTTTACTACTTCTTCCGGATCGCCTATCCAGAGTGGAATTGCTTTTCTATAAGTACAAAACCGATGACGAACAAACCAATGCACAAGCTCAAGGGTTTTCTTTGACATCAAAGTTGGAATCAACTTAATTTTCTCATGTTTTGATAGATCTAATTCACCTTCATACTGTTCTTCTCGACTTACTTCCTTTCACAAACATAACACATATCAATATCAGACTACTTC
>JAHDCT010000026.1 GCA_020629735.1 bacterium
ACGCTTATGTGTTTAATTTTGAAAGCGTTGCAGAGTTCTCACCAGCAGATTTAGAAAAATGAATACCATTGAGAGATACGAAAATATCAGGAGAAAAACCAGAGTGACATTTGTATTGATCAATAGAGTGAGGAAGGTTAACAGTCCATTGGACGCCAATTCAACTATTAAATCCTAGATCAAGATTAAAACGAGATACAAAGAAAATCAAAAAATATAATCCATCAACATGAATGGATGAGTATACAATAACATATAATGAATCTAGCGATAATTTTGAATTGGCTTATTGATGATCTAGAACATCAATCACTTTATCTGAGTGAGAAAATGACTTAAGAGATGTGTCTCCACCACTAAATATGCCTAGTTGATACCGTTTAATTTCAAGGTATGAGGATGATACCATTTATTTTGACTTAGTGAAAGAAGGAGAGTTTGAATCGTACGAAGAAAAAAAGCAAGCGGAAAAAGACGAAAGAGAGAAGAAGGAGAAAGAAAAAGCGCGTAAAGAAGCAGAGGCTGCTGCAAAAGAGGCCCAAAAAGAAGAAAATGAGGAAGTCGCATGAGGAGTTTCTCTTTTATCTAAAGAGAGAAAATTATGAGATAAGAGAGTGTCATCATACGTGATTCAGGTTCCTTCTTTTACTGCTGAATGAATTGCAAGGAGGTATCCAGTGAGCATAGAAGACAAAAAGAATCCAGTTGTGACAATTAAATTTTGAGAGGAGAATAGCCAAGAAAAGGTGATAAAATTTAGTCATATGCCTCTAACATGGTGACCATGAATTAAAATTAAGTCAGACGTATCGTGATTGTCAAAGGACTATCAGCTGAAGTGGAAGATAGTTGATAAAAGATTGTCTTTCTATCGAGATTGATCAGATGATAATAAATGAGAGTCAATCAACAGATTAGCTAAAAGAGAAAAAGAAGATCTTACTAAGGACTCTTGATGAATCAATCCGTTTTTATCTAAGCCAGACTATTCAGTAATAAAATGATGAGATTACGATTGAGCATATAATAAAGCTAAGAAAGCAATCGATATCTTGTTCCCTGCATGAGCTGCACGTACAGAATACGTAGATAAGCTGAAAGAAATTAAGGCTTCATGAACTTCAGAATGAGAGAAAGTTGCAGCGTTGTCTAACTTTATCTATGAGAAAAGGAAGCCGTTAAGAATTTCAGGATATAGTTGTTGGGATTTCAATTTTATGATTCATGAGGCTTTATGATTATATTTTATAAAATATTGAAAGAAGTATAGGTGAAATGTTGATAGAAAGGTTCCAGACTGACAGAATAAAAATAATCGAGCCTCAGCTTACGCTGCACAGCAGTTGAATTCATATATGAAAATAGAATGACGAAATATTCCAAAGCCTGGTGATTGGATTTGGGTGCATAGCAGAGAGGTCCCTGATCACAAAAACAATTGTCATAGTTGTTTAGTAACGTCAATAAGAAAAGCAAAAGTAAGTGATTTAAAGATGAAGGCAGGAAAGGTAGCGAAGCTCGACTCTGATTATAATACGTACATAATAAAAGAAGTATCAAATAATGGAAAATGAACTATTCAAAAGAAAGATAGAATTATCACCGACGATCCTTATTTAATAGCAAATGGAGGAAGGATTGTTCATTCTTTAAAACAAAAGAATTATCTCTTAGCGTAAGTCTCTCTAACAAAAAAAAGCTCCCTTCCAGGAGCTTTTTTTAAACAATCCAAATCTATCATCTAAAACTTGAAATTCCCACCAATTTCTATGTTGTGACCCAATACAACTCATCATCAATTTTTTCCAAACACATCAAGGTTATATTTGAAATACAATCAAGTCATATCTGGAGTCCATTCGACCATAGTTCAAATAGTACCTCAGAATTTACTATGTCACAGGTCATAAGATCACTTACAAGAATAAGCGCTAGCAGCTCAAAGAAAGGTAGCCATTTCTAAATCTCATCGAGGTAGTGCATCTACGTCTAAGTTTAATCATCATCTCAAGTAACCATACCCTAATTGAGTTTCTCAAAATTGATTTTTCCCTATTTCCAATGCGTTATCAAGGAATACATAGCTCCCACGCATCATTGTATTAACGCTAAATTTTCCATTTTGAGTAACACCTATACCCCCATTCATGTTGAATCCATCAATAGGCCCAAATTGAGCGTTCGCGTCATTAGAAAGCGACATACACAATAATATGATAGCAACTGGACCCGCAACCTTCATTTTCACTCTTTCAGCTTTAGCGCCAAGCTCGTTAGCTACGTCCATGATAGCCACCTGAGTGGCTTCAACCGTATTTACTGTTTTAGTTTTTAGTTGTTCAACTCAACTTTTGATGCTTTCCTTAAGAAAGTTTAAAGAGCCTTTGAAAAATTGCTTACAGTTTTCAATTGCTTCAGCTTTACTTATTATTCATGTTTCTTTAGTAGTAGGAAGTGCTAATGTCATAAAGAAGGGTTAGGACATAAAAGTAGAGTATGTGTATATAAAAAAATAAAAAAGTCAAGTTAAACTTGACAAAAGAAAAAAAATAAGTAAACAAGAGCTACTAATTTTACTCCTAACACAATATTATATGTTTTGAGCACCTAAAGCAGGTCCTAAAATGAGAACAACACTTTGAATGGCTGTATTGTTATTGAAGTTGTCATTTGCTACGTATATAGTATGAAATTTAACCTCTTGTAAGCAAGAAGTAGAGTGAAGTTGTATTGCATGTCCAGATGACAATAACAATAACCCTGATGATGATTGTGATATCGGTTATATTGCAATTCAAGATTGTGAAATTGCACCAAATGCTATTACAACACATGATATAACACTACCGTATTGTATACATGGGTATGATAGTCTGACATTTAATCTTCAGTGAATATCGTATGATGCGAGAGTAAAGTATACAAATTGAAATACACAACTCGTATGGAATATTCCAGCATGATGAACAAGTAACGCAGTGACAGTGCCTTCAGAACTACTCTCGTGAACAAGTTGAGGAAGATTTGTCTTGGAAGTAGAAACTAGCGATCATCCAACTGGTCAGGATTTAGAGTGAACGTTGTTTGTGACTTATAAAGATGATGATGGCACCGATGTTAACGGTGCTCAACCAATAGACTGTGGGTCTTGGAACTACCCAGATATACCAGATCCATGTGAAGAAAACGGTATAGAGGTTGATTTAATTGGAGACCTACAACGGAATGCTAGCTGATGAACGATAACGACGACTGCAAAATTCTGTGAAGATGATGATGAAGTGCGGTTAGAATGTAGAATATCACCAAGTGTAACATATTCGGGTAATATATGATTTGCATGTAAACTAGAAAATGGGCAATCGGTTCCATTATCTCCCTTATCATGAAGTGGGCCTGTATTAGTTGATTTCTCAGCTGTAGGAGTAAATCCACTAGATATTAGGAAAATTTCTGCAACATTTACTGCAGCGCAAGATACATCATGAGCATGAATCCCGATAGAATTTCAATCCTGAGATTTTGTGGAATTAGAGATTGGTTGAAATGTATCAACTGGAACTCCATAATTCATATGAAAAAAACCTCCTATTGGAGGTTTTTTTATTTGAGTTATTTTAAGCTGTCTTTGGAGGAGAATCTGTTGGAGTTTGAGTAACAGACTTCACAGACTCACTAATAGCTGAAGTAATAAATCACTCTCATTCAACTTTAGTATATTCATTAATTCACTCAACAATCTCTGTTGGGCTTACCCAGTCTTTTACTGAATCAACAAGATTTCAAATAGTCTTTCTAATACCTAAAGCACTTTCTTTTCAAGAATTAATATACTTAGTCCACATCTTAAGAAGAAATCATGAGAAAACTCATAGTCATGGAATGGATGCTCAAGCAGCAAGTCATCATGAAACAGCATTTCATCACTTGGTACTTGCTTTAACGTCCTCATCTTTGATTTTTAGAGAAAGGTCTTTGAGTTGTGTTGAAATTCACGTTTGAATGAGTTCCTTAAACTTAACATAAATTTTTTCTTCAAAGCCAGTTGCTGTTTTTTGATCGTATGAACTTATGAGTGTGACAAGTGCATCTTTTTTCTGAGATGAGTTAGGGCTGCTTACATCAGGGGAACTTTTTTTGACTAAGGTTTTAAAATGTTCATCTAAATCACTTATTCACAAAAGTTCATCAACGATTCAACTGTCATCTTTCTCAAGCTCTTTTTTCATTATTGTAGTTTCCGCAGCAGTGTCTTTTAGTTTGTCAGAAAGTAATTTTTCATAAGCTGGTTTGAAAGCGTTAATAACGGATATTCTACTATAGTTTCCATCAATAATAAGCTTATTCACTCATCCGGATGAGAAAACAACAGAGTTAGTATAAAAGGTTCAAAAGATTCTATTGTTAGCTGAAGCAGGCGGAAAAAGAACTTGAACAAGTTCGATAAGCTCACTATCGAGATCTCACATTGCGAGTTCAGTATTATCGTTTAGTTCGGCGACTTTAGTTTCTACCGAACTCATCATCTGATTATAAATATCATTTATTCATGCCTTCTCACTTCATCATGCCAAAGCTAGTTCTTTCTTTAAATCTGCAAGTTTGATTTTTTCATCCTTAAAATCATCTGGCCCGTAAGGTGATTCTTGCTCTATAGTGTATATATCCAACTTCTCAGCCATACCTTCCTCAAACATAAACACTTAAAGTCTAACCTTAAACTCATTTTTTGTCAATTTTTTTACCTGAAGAAGTCACAAAATTTGTCATAAGTTGAACTATGGGCTATAGTTAAAATAAACAAGATTTTTAGCTAATTCTCTAGATGCAACGTAGAATTGATCAGTTCTGAAAGAAAGATTATGACGAAGTAGGGGCAGACCTAAAAGAAATGTACACCTGAGTAGGCGCAGAATTAAAAGGTCACTACAAAGATGTACTTCAATCAGCTACCTTTACCGGAAAAGCAGGAGCAGAAAAGCTCTTACAGTTTATCGATACTTTTGCGCGTGATGAACAAGCTCAGTTTTTAAACTTTGAACAAACAAAATGAGTAGAAATCGCTGATACCCTATGACAAATGATTATTGATTTCTTGGGCTTTCATACCACTCACGTTGACTGAGTAGAGTGAGATGGAACCAAAGACTGATACATTGAAATGCAAAGGTTTTATAATAGAGAAATGGTAAGAAGTAGAAAAGCAGCAAGCGAGTACATCAAAGAAGATTGATTAAAAGGAAACGAATTTTGGCTAGCTGCAACAGTTCTATTACAAGCAGAAAGAGATGGGAATTTATGATCGATAAATCCACAAATTCTTCAGCTACCATCGAGAACTGAACCTTACTTTATCGAAAGACCTCTAAAACCAATTCAAATAAGTTACGAAGCAATTCCACAAAAGAAAGATCCTACCTATCTCCCAGACGATATAGTTTCAATGAGTTCGTCAGATACCTATCAAGATACTTCTACTGACGCATATCACAACCTTTTGGCATATACAAACGGAGTTGCGCCAAAAACCATCGGTGAGATCTACCCATCAGGACATGCAATACATTTGATTGAATCTGGAAAAGAAAACTGATGGATGAAAGAGGTAGAGGATATTCAGAACAAAGCAGATGCTGAACTACTTCTGAAGCAAGAAATGCAAATACAAAGAAATTTATATGGAACAACCGTTTTTGATTTCTATGCATTCCAAGACAAAGGAATTACAATGTCCCAGGTAAATGCGGAAAATTGAACTGCAAAAAGGAATCTAGAGCAACAGTACCTTTCCCAATGAGAGAGGTATATCATGTATCTCGATGAAAATGACAATCCAATGGTACTTTCATGAGCTGAAAGAGGTTCAAGAAAATCAGAACCATTAGGAGAATTTCTCTCATCAATCTGAACAGATGGAAAGGAATTCTTTATGAATAAAGTTGGATATTATGGAAAAGATAAAGAGGAGTTGGAACAGGAACTACCAGATTCTGGAGCTTTAGATCCAACTCGTCCTCCAACAGATTGGTATAGAAAATATCCTAGCAGACACAGATTCTCTCAGAGATGGAAGAGAGATCTTGATTATAGAAAGGCAAATGATAACTGATGGAATCATAAGGTTGCATATGTGAGTGTGACAAAGGCTTTAAACAAAGTGTACCCATTACATTCACCAGCTCGTCAAAGATATGTAAGGCAATTACAACAAATTAGATCTTTATCACCAGGACAACAGATCAAAGAAATGGCATTATTTTTTCTTAGAGAAGAGCCAAAAGTATCAGTAGATAGCTGTCGAGATTTTGTATTCATGATCTATGAATCATTGAATTTGTATTTTGAAAAACAGACTAGATTTTTACCAAGATGAGTAAGAGAGAGACGAGCAAATGATAGAGCAGCAGCTAGAGCAAAAAGAAAGTTTATAACACCACTCAGGTGAGATAATGTTCCTATTCCTTGAGACTGGGTGCGACTTCATAATGAGAAAAGTCATGGAAATAAATATTGTCATAGCTGCATAGTTACACATGTGGAGAGAGTGGAGACATGAGATTGATATAATATCTATGAAGTGTATGAAGTCGGACAATCTGAAAAAGGAAAAGGAGCAACAGATAAATTTTGACCGAGATTAATAACAGATAATCCTGCGCTGGTTTTGCAAGATTGATACTGTTCATTAAAACAGAATAAGCGTGTGCTTGATACATAGAAAAAGTTTTGAAGACGATCCAGCCCTAATAAGATCTTGAAAGGCGTATTCTCTGAAGAAGAGGACAAGGATAGCGTAAATTTGAGTCAAATAAATATATGTCAATATTGAAAAGGTGTAGAAAATTAAGAAATTTGCACTAGTTCTCCTTTATTAATAGAGTTAAGGAGAAGTGCTTTAGCTAGAATATCTCAATGTCAGGACTTTCAGGAAAAATAGATAATGTTTCAGAAAAATCACATCACCAGGAGTGATTAAAAGAGGATTTTGAGCAACTAAAACAAGACACGAGTATACAACTCCATAAGCTTGAAGGGGGGATTTTATCGTTCGATCATTTAACAAACAACCCTGATTGAATTCTGCAAGTAGCGAATCATTTAAGGACTGTAGCAACATCTTTAGTAAGGAATGGTACATACAAAAGGAAATTCAGCGCTTTGAAATCCATTCCTTGGTATAAAACTTTTGTTCAATTAGTAAACGATTATTTGTGAAAGCACAATTCAAAGGTTGATGGGGTGTGGTGAGGAAGTAGCGAATTAGATGTAGAAGGAGTTCAACGTTTGTATAATCAAACTTCTGCTGACAAAGACACAAGAAGAATTACTGAAGATGGAGACCCTTGAGACGATTATTTGTATGCGGTACAAGTATTGTTATCATGAGACATTCCAGTGAATCAAATGAAGGAATGAGAAAATGTGTATACTACGGATGGATTAAACAATCTTTATCAAAGAGAAAAGAGTGAATTTGATTTTGAGAATCATGCTTACATGCCCGATCTTCCTAGCATGCAGCATTGACCATTTTCACATATTCCTGGTGAGGACTGAAAAACAGATTATGAAGTAGCGTATGATCAATATAGATGTGACATAGAACAGTACAGTAAAAACATTAATGAGGCTAAGCTTGCAATAATGACAGAAAAGTATGCTTCAGTAATAAACGGTGACTGGCACGGGTGAGAGAGTTTTGAAGTCTGAAATAAAAAAGATAGAAATAGAAGAATGTTAGATGGGACTGCAGAGAGAGCGAAAAATATGGCTTATATAAGGTCATACTACGATTCTTATAAGCAAAATGTTACAAGATGAGATTTGCAATTCGATACAAACTGCGCTCAGATCATATCGTTTGCATATCTTGAATCTGCGTTTGCAACATCACCTCAAGCTGATAAAGGTAAGGGAAGAAGGGCTTCAAAGGGGTTGATGCAATTAACAGGACAAGTCCATGATCAGTTAGTTAAGGATTTAAAGTTGAAACCTCCGATGCAGGCTTGGTGATGGATAGCTAATGAGCTGGCTAATATTTGATATAGTACTAACGAGGTTGATAGAATGGCTGAAGATTATTCATATCGAAGGTGAGAAATTGATGATCCTCGTGTTAATGCAATTTTTGGAATTGCTCATTTAGTACCAAAGCAAATCCAGGGTGATGTAGCTAAAAATAGAAATTATTATGTAAGGACATTCAAAAGAGATAAATATACAATTGTGAAAGCAACAAAAAAGTATATCCAAAGCCAAACAGGAAAGAAAATAGATGAGGAAAAGCTTAATCAAATAGCAGATGCTCTGGCAAACTGAGATCAAACCTTAACTGATCAGTATGTGTTGTGAATTAGGTATAATGGTGAGAAACATAACCTACAAGATTGAGCACAAAGAAGATATACATATGCTTTATGATCAATATATCTTTCTCAAAATATATTTCATTCTCCTGTGAGTACTACTGAGTAAATAAAAATCATTTATAACATAAGAAAAATGCACTCACTTTCTTCGTTAAGAAACAAAGAAAATACGTATGAGAAGTTAGATGTTAAAAGTGATCTTTCAGACCTTAAGAATTCACTAGAAAACACCAATTTCGACGATAAGCGCATGATTAGCGTTGTAAATCAAATGTCTTCAAAGAAATTGAAAGCTCATATATCTCCACATATAAAGAATATGACTATGGTAGATAAATTATTTAATAACTTGCCTCGAATTAAGGACTGAACTTCTTTAATTTCACAAAAATCTCTTTTTTGAAGAGTAACAATTGAATCTAAATTTAATGAGAGTCCTCAAGAAGACAAAGAAAAATCAGTAGGTGCTGCACATGGTCTTATGCAACTTACCCCATGGCCCTACAAGGAAATTTATGCAACACTTTTTGACGATAAGTCAGAAAGAAGTGTTTATTCTTGGGAATCTTTTAAAGGTGATAAGTGAAGAGTAAAAAGGAGCCCATACGATCAAGTAGTTAAGGTAATTGGGCAGCAATTATTGTGATTGGAGGGGGAGCAGTGCTCAAGAGAAGATGTGTGACTTGCTTTTAAAACAAAATTCGCAAGATGAAAAGAAAAAATTAATCCACTCTACATGAATCCATATAATAATGCTTTAATAGCAATGTGTTATGATCGTATTTTGGAGCTTAAGTATTCAAAAAAAATAGAAAAAAAAGCAGACTTTAAGAAAGAAATGTGATTAATTACAGCTCATAAATCTAGCTATAAAAGGTTTGTAATGAAAGATCTTGCAGTAAGATTTTTATGAGTAAAGAAAGATGAAGTATGAGAAAATCGAGAAAAATACTACACTGAATTCTGAATAGGAGCAGAGTCTAAGTTAACAAAAATTATTGAAGATATCTGTACCCCATGATCAATGAGAAGAAGAGAGTTTAGACTAAATCGGCAATATAATTGAGATGCTACCCAATCAGGAAAATGGGTCTATAGAAACGTATACGCAATTTCTTCGATGTTTATAGGAGAGACGCAATTCACTAATCTAAAACGTTAAATTAAGACCCAACCTCAACCCTCACAATCCTAATATTAAAATGAAAAGTCTTCACCTCATCAAAGGTCCATTGAGGGTATTCTTGGCGGAGGACGTCAGCTTGCCAGGTCATCATTTCTAGAAACATCGTCGTGAGAGCGGCGTTTTTTTCTTGTTTTTTTGCGACGATAATCTGATCAAACATACGACGATACAGATCACACCCATCATCTCATCAGACAAACGCCATACGTGGCTCTCGTTTTTGTACGGTTTCGTCAGTGTTGGTATCAAAAAGTTCATCAGGGATATATGGAAGATTAGCTACGAGGAGTGAAGGAGTATTAGTTTCTTTTAGGATATTTTGCACAACCTCATGTTGGCATAAATCAGACGCTAGGAACTGCACCTCAGGATGGTCTCTGTCAGCAAAAAGGGAAGCATAGTTCGACTTTGCAACTTCGAGTGTTTCTTCATTGAGCTCAGAAAGAACAACCTGCATCAAGTCAGCTCAGTGATGGTAAGTATTTGCAAGACCAAGCACTCAACATCAGGTCCCAATATCAACAAGATTAAATCATAGGTCAGTCTTTTTTTCTCAGATATATTCTCTAACTGCCTCAATCATATACTCAGTTTCGGGACGAGGTATGAGAGTAGTGTTGTTCACCTTAAACCTAATGCCACTAAATTCGACATATCACAAGATGTACTCAAGAGGCTTTTTCTCAACAGTATACTGCTGATACGACTCATCAATCCAGACCGCAGAAGCTTCATCAACTTCTTTCTCTCCATCGATAAAAAGCCCTTCTTTAGTAAGATCCAAACGGTGACAGATGAGTTTTTCCAAGATTGCCTTCTTTTTATATCTTTTGTCTTGCAACAGGTCTAATATTGTCATATAAGCACAACGTGAATAAAGGTAATAATCTCTTGAGAAACATCTCATGAGAGAATACGAGATCAGGCACAACTTGCCCTAAGTCTCATCAAAAGAGTACTACAGTAAAGTCAACTTACAATACGATTCTTTACTTGGATGTTAAGTTACTTTTAAGATAATTGTACACAAGAAAACGTAATTTTATTTCAACAATGAATGAGTAATGCTCAGATTCTTCTACACCAACGAAAAAATAGACAACAAAATTTTTCAGTACTTTTTCTGATTCCAGCCAAGTGATGCTCGGATGCTCCTTGACCAAGAAAGTAAAAAAATAAATCTTTTCCTAGATGGAAGATATCTCGAAAAGGAGATTCCAGAGCAGATAAAATGATACAAGGTAACAAAACACAAGAGATACAAAAAAATAGCTGAACATCTCGAAGAACAATGAGTAAAGGAAGTTGAGTTTATAGTCGAGGGGAGTATTCCTCATGTCTTGTTTACTTCACTGCAAGAGTACGGAGGGAAAAACGGAACGACCATCCAGATCGATCAAGAACACCGACAAATCCAACTAAGGCAGCAAAAAGACCAAGAAGAGCTAAAAAATATTCAAAAGGCAATTGATCTCACACATCAGCTTCGAGAGAAAGTACTGAAACTCATAGAAACTCAAGAAATATATCAACATACAGAGCTATCTCTCAAAGGTCTGCTGATCTATGAAGCATACAAGCTATGAGCAGAGTGAGAAGCTTTTCCGCCTATCGTAGCAGTTTGACCTCACTCAGCTATCCCACACCATAGTTGCACAGAGGTAA
>JAHDCT010000027.1:0-2821 GCA_020629735.1 bacterium
TATTCATTATACAAAGCATCATGCTGGGTACACTAAAAAGTTAAATGCAGCAGTTCAAGGAACGGAGTTAGAAAAGATGAGCATTGAAGAGCTACTTACAAACCCTAAGCAACTACCAGAAGAAAAAAGGCAAGCCATTATCAACAACTGATGAGGGTACTATAATCATAACCTTTTCTGGACAAGTATGAAAAAGAAATGATGAGGAGAGGCAACGTGAGAACTATGAAAAGCAATAGAATCAGAGTTCTGATCCTTCGATAATTTTGTCGAAGAATTTACTCAAAAATCTCTTACCTTATTTGGTAGCTGACGAACATATCTATGTAAAGATGAGAATAACAAACTCTGCATAAAAAGATGTAGCTTTCAAGAAACACCGCTCAAGAGTTGATTAACGCCATTGCTATGACTTGATGTATGGGAGCATGCTTACTATCTGCACTACCAAAATAAAAGAGCAGACTACATCAAGGCACGGCGAAACGTCATTAATTGGGAAGAAATAGAAAATAGATATACATCATAAAAATATCTCTAAAAGAAAGTATAGTCAATACTAAAAATAAATGAATGAAATTGACATATTTCTGATGCATCACTTCATCTACTTTGTCTTCTTCCAAATTAAAGAAAAAATAAATACAATTACTCTAAATCTTTTAAAAGTTGTATGTCTTTTTGATAAAAGTATGTAACTCATATCAAGAAAAAGTGATACTAAAAGAAAATTTATCCACTTAGAAAGCATTAAAATGAGCACAATTCACAATGTAATTATAATATGATCATGACCTGCAGGTCACACTGCAGCAATTTACACATGAAGAGCACTTCTAGAGCCTCTTATGTTTGAATGATGGATGGCATGATGAGTGGCAGCTTGAGGACAACTAACAACTACAACTGAAGTAGAAAATTTCCCAGGTTTTCCAACGTGAATTCAAGGTCCAGAACTTATGATGAATATGAGGCAACAAAGCGCTAATAGTTGATGCACTATTCAGACAAAAACAGTAGATTCAGTAGTAGTTTCAGAAAATCCTTTAGAAACACCTCATAAAGTAATCGTATGAGCAGAGGAGTTTGAAACAAGAACACTCATTATCTGTACCTGAGCTATAGCAAAACGCCTTGGACTTCCAGGTGAAGAAACTTATTGGCAAAACGGAGTAAGTGCATGTGCAGTATGCGACTGAGCCTTACCAATTTTTCGTAATAAACATTTAGTAGTTATTTGATGAGGAGATAGTGCATGTGAAGAAGCAAATTATCTCACTAAATTCGCAACAAAAGTAACTATGATCGTAAGACGTGACGAACTCAGGGCCAGTAAAGTAATGCAAGAAAGAGTAAAAAATAACGAAAAAATTGAAATTCTCTGGAATACAGAAGGAAAAGAAATCTTTGGAAATGATTGACTTATGACCTGAATGAAAATTCATAACAACAAAACTGATGAACAAAGCGAAATAGAAGCAGGAGGACTCTTCTACGCAATTGGACATAAACCAAACACGAGTTTTCTACATAATCAAGTACATTTAGACGAAACAGGATATATCAAAGTTTTACCAGGGACAGCAAAAGCATTAAGACCTGAATCCGATGAAATTTTGCCATGAGTGTTCGCAGCAGGAGACGTACAAGATAAAGTATATCGTCAAGCTATTACTTCCGCATGAACATGATGTATGGCAGCTATCGAAGCCGAACACTTTCTCAGTTAAACATAATACTGCCTTTTAAAAGCAAGAATCATGAGAAAGCGTTCTCATGATTTTTTTTATGTCACAAAAAAACAATAAAGTCAATTTAATAGGCTAGGAGACATTCGTCTCATCACTAAGGTCTTTATTCCTTACAATCAGCAAACATGGTACTCTATAAAAAAATCCCCACATCAGTCACATTAAAGAAAAAAGGTATAGATTTCTCATACCCAAATTTCTCTGAAACTCAATTAGTTCGAAAATGAACAAATCTCTCAATACTTGAAGCATTAAATTTACCAAGTACCAAAATCATTTTAGAAAAACTGCAATCATATATCCAAGAAATAGATCAGCAAAAAAAGACAGAAAAAGGGAAAGTGTATCGTCTAGAACATTCAAGAAAAAGAATCATTCAAAAAATTACAGGCATAAAAGAAACAAGAAGAAGTCACCTCTTAACTCATGCGCGAAACACAAATGTCTATGCACAAGCTCAACTACAAGAATATTTATACGAAAATTGTTCATGAATAGACATGAAACAGACTCATCTATGCACACTCTCACGAGCGACATGAATTGTAGCACTTTTTCACGATCTACTTGAAGAAACCATACTCAGCGAATCAGAAATCAAAACCTTCTTTCGTAAATATTGATTACCAACAATTCTTGAGAGTAAAATTCGATGAGAATTTCACAGAGTAGACATCATTAAACTTATTAAAAAAGTGAACGAGTCTCACGACTATCTAGACAAAGCAGAACAAAAAACACAGTACTTAAAAGAAATATTAGGTATCCAAAATATTAGCCTGGCGGAACATCTTATCCTAACCGCAGTACATGCTTGAGATACCACTGACAACACAATGTACAAAAAAGAATCACAGCAAATTATCTCAAGCATCCAGCCAGAAAAAATTCAACAGATATCTAATTACTTTTATACAAATACGGATCGGAACACGTACAAATACGATCTTACGCTCAATCTACAAAAAGAAAGCCCATTGTATACGAGGAAGGCAATAAGTTCGAGAGTAGAAAGTAAATAAGTGAATAGGTAAATAAGTGAATAAGCAAGAGCGTTCACTATTCTAAAC
>JAHDCT010000027.1:2921-10579 GCA_020629735.1 bacterium
TCTTTTACTCTTTTACTCTTTTACTCTTTTACTCTTTTACTCTTTTACTCTTTTACTCTTTTAGTCAAGAACATTCTCTCAGGTTCATTTGCAATATTTTTATACTTTTAGTACACTAGAAAGGACCAAAAATTTTAGGTCAATTTACATTATAATAGTCATTCTATGAACGCTAGAATCACGTTGAAACACCAATTTGTATGAAGTATCACCGAGTGACTTCAAGAAGACTTACTTGTCTTAGCACAAGAAAAAATTGAGTATCTAGAAACAAGTTATTTTAAAAGTATTTTGAATAAAGAAGATGCAGAAATTCATATTTCTATGTACATAGAAAAAAACTCTGACGAGCTGTTCGAAGGAAAATTTCACTTTAACCTAGATGGATCTGATATTCATTATCATAACGACGTACCATTTACAGAACCCAAAGATGTTGTATCACATGCATTCAAACATGTAAAAGAGCATCTAGCTGACGCGAAAAAATAATTTCCACTTAAGTTTAAAACGTAATCAAACTAAGCAGTTTAGTTCTTGCATCCTGCAATGAATTCACTATCTTAGCTGAGTTACGTTTTTTGTTTTCTTAAAAAAAGAATGGCACAACAAACACATTATTTAACCAAGGAATGATTTGAAAAACTTCAAGCTGAACGTTTGGATTTAATAGAAAATCAATTACCTGCAACACTCGAAAGACTTAAAGAAGCTATTTCTCAATGAGATATCTCAGAAAATGCTGAGTATGACACGTCCATGTCAGAAAAAGAACTTATTGAAGGAAGAATCAAAGAAATTGACATGATTCTTGAAAATGTTGAAATCATTGAACACAAAACTAAGTGAGGAGAAGTAAGATATGGTTCAGTAGTAAGTTTCGTTGATGACAAAGACAGAGAACATACGCTGACTATCGTAGGGACAGGAGAAGTAGACATACTTGCAAATACAATTTCATTAGAATCGCCACTATGACAGGCATTAAGATGAAAAGTAAAGTGAGATAACGTAGCAGTTAAATCTCCAGCAAGAAAATACATGATTACTATTACTAATGTTGAATAATTCTTTACATTTAATGTTTTAAACTCATGAAAAATTTATTAAAAGTATTGCTTATACCTTTTATGTTTTTGTTAAGTGGAATAATGTTAACTGGATGTAACACAACAAGTGAAAATACTGACAAAAATGATAGCAATGATCAAAAAGAGCTAACAATCGAAGTTGGTGATACAGTTAAAGTTAACTATGTGTGAGCATTACAAGAAGATGACAGTATCTTTGATACAAGCCTTGAAGAAGTTGCTAAAGCAAACGACCTTTTTAATCCACAAAGACCATACGAACCAATCGAATTTATTGTTGGAATGAAACAAATGATTCCAGGTTTCGAAAATGGTATTATGTGAATGAAGGTTGGTGATGAAAAAGAAATTCTAATTGCAGCAGCTGACGGATATGGTGAAAAAACTGACGAAGCAATCCAAGAAATTCCATCACAACCATTTGAAGAAGCAGGTATTGAACCACAAGTTGGAGAACAATATAACTTTGGATTCTCTGTTGGAAAGGTTCTAGAAATTGGTGAAGGAACAATAAAAGTTGATTTCAACCACTTCCTTGCAGGTAAAGATCTTAAATTTCAAGTAACAATCATTGATATTGAAAAAGGAGATGTAATTGAATTAGGTGCTGATGAAGTAGGAGCTGAAGCTAATGTAGAAGAAGTAGTTGAAGAAGTAATTGACGCTGTTGAGGAAGCGGTTGAAGAAGATACAGCAGAAGAAGGTGATAAAGAAAACGAGGAAGTTCAAGAAGAGACTGAAGAGTAAAACACATGAGACATGAAAATAACATTTTGTCGCAAATAAACAAAAGAGTAGAGTTGTCTACTCTTTTTTTTTTGTCCATTTTTTTTATAGTCACATAAACAAAACTTTATTTACTCAATTTCCTGTAGGGAAATTTTAACTTCAAGCTCATATGTTACGCAAAGTTTTATGAAAAATTCTTCTCTATTCTTTTCTTGTCTTTTTCTTTGTCGTTCACGGAACAGAATACTGATTTTCTCCACTAACTGTCAATCCATTATGAACACCAAACGATTTTCTTATCTTTATTTTTCTTGGATGAGTATTTTGGCTAATATATGACATTATTTGAAGAATTGTGAAGCTTCTTGCCACACCATTAAATCGAATTACCTTATGATTTTTTTCAGTACTCATAAACATTGTTGCTATTTATGGATTCGCTTATGTAATTACTTTTGTACTAGACACATGAATAGTTGTCGAAGTATGAACACCTCTTGAAATCATACTCTTTTCTGTTATAGTCCGGGTCATAGACTTCGTGTTTTAATATTATACTAAAATTTAGTTGATGAAATATTTCTACTTATTTCTGGGTTGCATTCTGTTTATCCTGATAACAATTCTATACTTTCAGTTGTTAGCATGAGCAGTATTCCCAGTATTATTCTTTACTAAATATATTAGTATATCTGTTTGGACACTTTTTGTCGTACTCCTGTCAATGTTAAGTTGAACGTTTCTTACACTTTGAATAACAGGTATTTTAAATAATAATGATAGCTTAGATGAGTGATTTGACCTATAATTTAACTAGACAGCAAGCTGCTGATCTCCTATGAGTATCTACAAGATCAATTGATAGATATGTCAAAAAAGGACAACTTAGCTACAAAAAAGTAGCCAATAAAGTTTTGTTAGCGCAAGAAGAAATCAAAAGCATGCAAGCAGACTACGATCTGCTTCGCCAAAATCCAATGCAAGAAACTGTCGTAGTAAAAGAAAAAACAGTATTTCAAGCACCAAATCAAAGCGCGAATAAAGTGACAAGAGTAAACTCATCTCTTTGATTAAGCTCAGTAAAAGAATTTGCAGAGATATTGTCAACAAAAGACAAGACAATAGAAGAAAAAAATCAAATGATTTTCGCACTACAACGCAAAATTGGGGAAATCGAAACATCAATGAAATCAATGATTGCCTTGCCAGATTATTCAGCAGAAAAAGAAGATCTAAAGATTAATATCCAAAAGCTAGAAATGGAGAAAACTGACTTACAAGATGAAATCAGAAGAGAAAAACTAATGAATACTATCTTTCTTGGTCTAGCACTTGTTGCTGTTGTTTTCGTACTCTTCTTTACGCTTAGATAAACCATGGATATTCAATATATCACTCCAAAAGACTCAAACTACCTCCCTTCACTTGCAAGGGAGATTTTTTTAGACCAGAAAAAATTCGAAGATCTTCTTGATAGACCAAGTTCGCTAGAAGAAATTACAGAATACGCTAAAACAAGAAATTTTGGTGCTGAGAAAAGAAAAATACTACATAAGGAACTACTTGAACAATATGAATGTATCAAGTGATCACATCAAGCAGTAAAAGATAACATAGACGCGTTACTCAATGAAGACACCTTTACCGTTTGTACCGGGCAACAAGTACATATATGTCTTGGTCCCTTTTTTCTCATCAGTAAAATAAAAGATATTATTTCAATCGCACAGCAAACAAGTCAAAAGGATATTTACAACATCGTTCCAATTTTTTGGCTAGCATCTGAAGATCACGATTTTGAAGAAATAAATTCTGTTCAGATATACAACCAAGAATTCTCGCGAGAAGAGGAACATGGATGACCTGTAGGAAGACTATCGCCTAAAAGTATTTTGTCTTTACTAAAACAAGTAGAACAAAAGTTAGACAGCACTGAAGAAAATAAAAAGTATCTTGAGCTATGCAAACATGCCTACAATACATTTCCTCGTCTTGCTCAAGCCACTCATTACATTCTCGATCAACTTTTTGGTGATCAGGGACTTGTTATCATCGACGCCGACTCACAAATTTTGAAAAAACAAATGCAAGATATCTTTATAGATGAATGCATCAACAGACAAGGAGAAATAGCTATTCTTAAACAAAATACACTGCTTACTAAAAAATGACTCAAGGCCCAAGCACACCCTAGGTCAATTAACTTGTTTTATATGAATTCAGACCACTCAAGACTAAGACTAGAATACAAAGAAAACACATATCAAACAGTTGACAACAGTAAACAACGAACAAAAGATGAACTACATAAAGAGATTGAAAAATGTCCAGATAAATTTAGTCCAAACGTCTTTCTAAGAACTCTGTATCAGGAAACAATTCTCCCAAATGTAGCATATATTAGTGGGCCATCAGAACTTAAATATCGACTACAAATGAAAGAGCTGTTTGCATTATATAAACTCCAAATGCCGGTTCTCTTACCAAGAATGCTAACTACATTCATTTCTGAAAAGAATCTAGAAAAAGTACATACTTCTCCAGCATCGTTAGAAGAGTACTTTCAAGAAAACAATGCATTGAAGAAAATATTTATTAAGCACGCTGAAGCAGAGCAAAAACACTTCTTCCAATCTTATGAAGAGGTAAAAAAATGTCTCCAAAAGGCCCAAAACAAACTAGACACCGACGAGGCACCAAAAAAATTAAGAAAATCTTTAAAAAATATCTCAAAAGAAATAAGCAATATTGATCGTATTGTTCACCAGATAACTCAAGAAAAAATAGAGGAGTCATTACCCTATAAAGACTACCTTAAAATAGCTAAACTCTCGTTCGATACAGAAAAAAGATTCGAAAGAAGCCAATCAGTAATTTGAACTTTACCAATAATCAACAATCTTATCCCATATAAAGAGTATACCTACACACTTTGATCAATTGCAATTATTACACAATAAAAAAACACAAGGCAACTTGTGTTTTTTTTATAGAGAATAAGTTATTTCTGTAACAAACGATTTATTCTTTTAATATGTCAGGTCATGTCTTCTAGTTCTCATCATTCAAGTAGTACAGCCTGTTCGTAGATATATCTCATCAGGTCTTCATCTGCTATTTTTTTAGATCAGTCATACTCTTTCAACAGCCCCTTAACTAAGTGGTGTTCATCATTAATATGAAGAATTCTTTTTACAGGAGGAACATCTTGACCCATAGCTTTCATGATACGTTCCATCTGAGGAGTTGCTTGGCCTTGAGGAGTAATTAGCACTGCTAAATTATCTCAAATCTTATGAGTAAACTCAACGTTTTCTAAAACATCTTCTCACAAGAAACTATGAAGTGAAGAGAGGAAATCTTTATGTTCTTCAGCCTTTTTCTCAGTGGCCTTTTGCTTCTTCTCTTCCTTCTTCTTATCACCAAGAGCAATAGAAGGATCAGAAGCAGAAACTAATGGATGATCTTTATACGATCACAATGCTTGAATAACATATTCGTCTAATGGATCATCCATCAAAAGTACGTTGATATTGTGTTCCTTAAATTGTTCAAGATACGGACTATGAGTAATCTCATGGACTGATTTTCAAGTAAGGTAGTATATTGGTTTACTATCTCAATCATCAGATCATGTGTCGTCAGATTTCTCATCATCTCAGTAAAGGGCAGTTAAATAAGCGTCAAGTCATTGAACTCAGTCTTCTAAGGTGAAATAGTTCAATAAAGAAGCTATTTTTTCTTTATTATCTACGCTATAATGAACTCATTCTTTCAAGTAACGTCCATATGATGTAAGAAAAGCTGTATACTTCTCTGATTCATTTTTTTTCAGATAAACAAGTGATTTTAAAATTTCAGACACTAAACTTTTTTGGATTTTTTGAAGTACTCAATTATCTTGAAGTATCTCTCTAGAGACATTAAGTGACAAATCAGGAGTTTCTACTACTCATCTTACAAATCTTAGCCAAACAGGAAGTAATTCAGGACAACGATCTTTGATAAGCACATTTTGAACATACAAACTAGGTCAATGCTCTTGTTCACCTTGCATAGACTCAAATGGACTTGGAGATTGTGGCAAGTAGAGGAGTGCCTTAAAGTTTAAACCTCCTTCAATATGAAGGTGTAATGTATCAAAAGGTCACTCTTGACTAAAGGTCATAGATTTAAAGAAATCATCATATTCATCCTGAGTAACTGAAGATTTTTGTTTCGTCCATAAGGATTGTTGTTGATTAATTGTTTCCCATTCTTGAGTAGGTTTACTCTCCTCAAGTTTGTACATACAAATCTTCATCGGCACATAATTACTATGTTTTTTTATTAATCCTCTTAAACGATAATAGTCCGCATATGCGTCATTGTCATTTTCACTGTTTAAATGAAGCGTAATAACAGTTCATCTAGTTGTTTTAGATGACTTTGAAATTTCATAAGATCAATCTCATACCGAACTCCACTTTACAGCATCCTCTCAAACTGATTTCGTTTCTAGTTCAACTTTCTTAGCAACCATAAATGCACTATAAAATCAAATTCAAAACTGTCAGATAAGGTCAGTTCACGTAGTTTCTTGCTGCTTCATATTTTCTAAAAATGCCTTTGTACCAGATTTTGCAATGGTTCAAATATGTTCGATAACTTCATCTTTAGACATACCTATTCAGGTATCTGTAATTGTCACAGTCTTTTTTTCTGGATCAGTATCAATGTAAATTCATAAATCTACTTCATCTCATAAGTATGAGGTATTAGCAAGGGATTTTATTTTTGCCTTTTGGAGAGCATCATTTGCATTAGAAATCAACTCACGCAAGAAAATATCCGTGTTTGAGTAGATTGAATGAGTAACTAATTGTATAAGCTGAGCAACATCAGCATCAAAGTTCATTTTCTTTCACATAAAGACAAAATAAGAACATAAATAGCACCTAAATAGATGGGTGACATATATGTAGAGAAATTTTCGCTAATGTCTAGATGAAATAAAATAAAATCTCAAAATTTGTTAGATTGTCTATATTAAACGATACTTGCGTTGAGTTACTTACTACCGTTAAGTTAAAATAGTTACACAATGAGCTGATTCATAAAAATATAGAAGTAAAGAAGAAAAAAGGCCTGTTTAAATATGGTGCTTTTTATTTTAAATTGCATACATACAGAAAAACACTATCAAATTAAATAAACAATGAAGTAAGTAAAAAATAAATAATTTTGTAAAAATTTTATCCAAAACTCATGACATGATTTTTCAAGAATCACGCAAATCGCTAGCAAACTTCTTCAACTCAGTAAAGAAAGAAGACATGGAGGATCTTCTTGAAGATTTACTCACACCTGCAGAAATAGTAGAGATCTCCGAGAGAATTAACATATTCAATTCCTTACAACAGGGAAATACACAAAGAAAAATAGCTGCAGATCTTTGAATTTCAGTAACAACCGTAAGCAGGGGAGCAAGAGTATTAAAATTCTGAAAATGATGTATCAATAAATATACAAAGTAAAATTTGCATTTGAGATTCTAAAAACGATTTTCATCAAAAAACTAAGCAATAAACATTAAAATAACTATGAATTATCATGCATTAATGCAAAAAATAATATTTTTTTGTTAATTAAAATAGTGGGTTTAGTTTTTAAAGTTATGACTAGCGATAAAAAATTCACCTTCTTTAATTAAGTAAATTATTAAGAAAAATAAAGCAGCTTATATAAAAAAGAAGAGAGCAATAAATAGTTTCTATTTTTATTTACATAACCTTAATTGCAGCAATTATAACAAAAACAAAAAAAATTGACAAAACACCTGTACAATAGATATAATAT
>JAHDCT010000027.1:10589-10949 GCA_020629735.1 bacterium
AAAAATCTTTTTCTCTAATATACTTTATATACTTTATAAAAGTAATGTTTAAAAAAGTACTATTAAGCATATTTCTAGTATGAACACTATGAAGTGCATCAATTGCCTTCGGTCAGGTTCAATGAAATTTTAGTCATTATTGTGGATCAAATTGATGAAATCTCTCATGTTATCCATGTACTAAAACCACAACAAACTCAAGTGAATGTACAAACGCTCAATGAAGTCCAGATTGTATTGAAGTAGCTCCCCCATGGACCCAATGAGCTTGATGCCATTCTGCAGGGTTAAATTGTCCCCCATGACGGATTTGCGACGCTAGTTTTGATCAATGTAACCCAGATCAAAACAGTACTCAAG
>JAHDCT010000028.1 GCA_020629735.1 bacterium
TCTATTACTTCAATTACATCGAATGCATCCGAGCCACTTTCATAGAAGTGGTTAAAATCTCTTGGTAATCGTGAACCAGGATAAAACTCTGCTAACAAAGCTAAATGATAGTACTTAGATCCCTTCTCAGCATAAAGGTCTAATAACTGCCTTGGAGGTGGGGTTCCTTTCCAACGTGTTAAGATTGTATCTCCTGTACGATCAGTTTTGATTTTATCAATTGCTCATTTTACAAAATTATAATCAGGCTCATCTCACGCCCAGGTCATAAATTGCCCTCAGAATGTTCCTGACGGTTTAAGCCAAGAAGAAACCTTTTGAAAAAGATGTTGATATACCGCGTCTTGTTGATCAACAAGCACATCATCTGGAGAAACAAAATGCTCTATCGAACCAATTGCACTCACTGCATCAAACTCTTGATCGCTTTCAAAGTCTTGCCGTGCTGTATAATATACTTCATGACCATTCTCAACAAGATAGTTGTATTGAGCACTTGAAAGGGTTAATCCAACTCCATGTACTCCTCTCTCACGACAGTAATCTAAAAAAGGTCACCATCCGCATCAAATATCCAAGAGTTTCATCCCTTCTTTTAATCAAAGTGTTTTGAAATAATGCTCATGTTTCGCTTCTTGCGCAACCAATAAGTTTTCTAACGTTGGCGTTCATCGATCTCAGGGCAAAGCATTTGTAATAGATGGGTTAGGCCCTGCAACCATTTCATAAATCTTATCCATAGGGTTATATGTTGCTCCTACAGTTTCTTTTGAGTTAGACATTATTATTTCAAACATATAACAGCACTTATCTTGCTGCATATATACAGATCATGGATATTAAAATAAGCTGAGGTTAACTATATAAGAAAATACTCAACTGAAAAGGCTATTCCTCCTCTGACCACACATCTAACAACTTCTCATCTTCCGTTTTCCCAGAGTACTCCTTTCACATAATTTTTGCGATTGTCACAACTGGGTACAGGCTGGTCTCTCTTCAGGTCGAATCATAACCTTTCACACTTGCAACATCAGTGTTTTTTGGCAGCACCCAATTTTTTAGCGTGTGATGTCCTCAGATACTTAAAATCTCTGTAATTCTTCTCAAAGGACCATAATCAACTCCTTCAATATTCACTAATCATGTTGCGATATCGCACTTAGGTAATGTTGCGCGGACTATTTCTTGATAAATCTGTTCTCCTTTTTCTGGCATGCTATATAATATCGTGTCATGTCATCACGAATCACGTCCTGCTATTCCTTCTACTTTTTCGATTGACTCAATCTTCTTCTCAATGAATGCATACGTCATCTTCAATCACCTCTCCTTTAAGTATTCAAAAATATAGTTTACTGTCGCATACTGTACTCATGTTGAATTGGTGTATGTACCATCTTTCTCGCACTTTGGCAGCTCAATTTTTTTCTTCAACTCTTTCTTGATTTGAGAAAAAGGATAGAGTTTAGTTTCTCTTCCTGTTGGATCTAGTCAGCTGATATCTTGTATCGATTTGTTTTTTACCGCTCTCATCACGGTATCCTTATCTACCCCCAATTTCTTAGCTATCCTGTTTTTCGTAGAATAAAACGATTTATTAACTAAAACAAATCAATCTTTTCTGCACTTAGGCAATGATTCAATACGCTTTATCTCTTCTAGAAGCCATATTCCTCAAAAGAGCAAATAAGCAAGCCTCAACTTATGTATCTTTGTTGTAATTGAGAATAAGACAGGCTCTAATCTATCATGCTCATCAACCTTATTTGTTCACGACAGCATTTTATAGATAGTTGAACATGTCTGTCCTCCAAAATATTTCTTCTTTAACTTATTTCCACTTTCTTCAATAAAGTCTCTTGCTCTCGGATACTCATTTTGTACCTCATGCAAAATTTTAGCATATCATAGCACATCAACTTTATATTTCATTCTCCTTTGAGCTAAAAATTTGTCCAAAGGCTCTGTCCAATCTGCATCACCTCATCCCTCAATCTTCGTAACTCCTTTTTCAAGCATCTCTTGCTCACTATAAATTCATCACTCTTCCAGTTTTCAGAGATGAAAATCACACACGTAAATACTACTGAGGATATCATCAGAAATAAGAAGCGAAGTTTCTACTTTTGGCAAATAGATATAAATATACGATTTGTTAATTTTGTGAGTCTTAACATTTACCCCAATATTAGCATATATTTCATCTGCATATATTCACCTTTTCCTGAGTACATCAAATACGGAAATAAATTTTGGAAACGTTGTTGCACCCTCATTAAAAATGATCTCATTTGATACTTCAACTTGTCCTATTTTTTTTGCAATAGCTAGTCTTTCAATTAACTCAGCACTTGAGTGTGTTTCTTCTAAAATCAATGATAGTTTCGCTTTTGCTTTATTCAATAACTGTCTAGGAGTTATAGATGCTTTTACATGATGATACATTAACTCCCTTTGTTCTTGTACGGGAAAATGTTCTTCATCTTTTACTTTTCCTGATGAAGATTTTTTTCTGAGTCATCTTAGTTCTTTTTCAATCTGTAAGACCAGTACAATTACTGATTCGTATCAAGGCTGTACCTCAATATTCTCTTTATACTTTTGATATAGATTTTGTAACCTTTGCTCAGCTGACATACTCTTTTTCATATATAATACATAAATTACGCTTCTCTAAACCTAACTAATATATTTTAAAATACATTATCAATCTCTCTAAATCGCATATCAGCTTCAGACTCCCTTGCATATACCACTTTTACAAAAAGGCATTCATTACTATGTTGAGAATTGCATATGAAAATACAATAACCACAATTCCTACTGTTGCCCATTTAATAGCCTCAGATCCTTTTCCAACGTTTTCTCATGCAAAGACTGATGTTGCATACATATATCATGCATAAATAATCATTCATGCTCAAACTACAAGAGCCATATTTGACACGAAACGCACTACTTGTGCCGCAATACAGAGTATCGTATCTCGATTCATAATTCAACTTACAAATTGATTTCCTAGACCTGCGCAATTGAAAGGGGTTTCTCCTTCTCATGCATTCTGCCCGAGCTCTTCAGCGTATTTATTATATCTTTCTGAGAACGTATCACTGTTCTGTACATCTCACAAATCAATTACTTTCTCAATCGCATCATCACGGTCTGTTGCTTCAGGAAGGAGCTCAAACTTCGCATCTTGTGAATCAGAAGCTGCTACAAAAGTTAGAGATCATATAATTAGAAGCACCGCAAACAGAATTTTTCTTAACATTTTCTCCCAGAGTAAGATAAATAAAATTACATATCATTTTGTGGAATACTCACTTGAGCATCGTATTGTTTTTGTAAGTGTACATAGTCATGAACACTCACTATTGATGCAATATTTTCTCCAATATCACCTTCCTCATTAGCTAGTATGACCTCTATTCACTTATCTGAAGCAAAATATTCATGCAACTGATATATGCTCTTATCAGAGCGAATAAACTCGTACTCAGCGAACGCTTCCGTGTCAACTTCTTCAACAGTAACTTTTGAGATATCAACATGTTTGCGCTTTAGCAACCGAGCTGTTACATCTTGCAGTGAAAGCACACCAATAAAGGCCTTTCATTTATATACTGGTAAGTATTTTACTTTATTCTTTGTCATATACTCGAGCACTTCTCATAAGTTTTTATCTTGCTCAACATAAGGAACTTTCTGATCATACATTTCACTAATTGTTCTAGGAGTGATCATTTCATCATGGATTTGTGTAATCTGACCAACTGCATAATCCGTTACAATAAGATAATGTTGCTGATCCAATCTAAATCCATGCACCAATTGGTTTCTCATCTCACCAAAATACCTTAATTTTGCTTCAAAAAGTTGAATGAAACGAGATATCTTATGTCATCATCACGCTAACATCGTAATTCTTTCATGGTATGGTACATATTTTTTTAATCACAAAATATAGGTCAAATACTTGTCTATTTGATTATACATTGCCAAAAATTTATTGGAATTATGCAAGGAATACATATATTCGTCACTAGCAGAGTGAATAAAAACTATCGATGATATGAATGTACTTAGATTTCCTGAGTAATCTCTCAATCTACCATCATTATTATTGATTTACAGAAGAGTCTCTTTACCCAATGAACTTAGAGTTCTCCTGCTTAGTTTAAGTATAACTAGGCATACTTTTTTTAGCAAATTTGCCTGCATGTCAAAATACCTTCATACTACATATCAACAGTATTTTCGTCTCCTTGCTTTAACTCTTACCATGAGCTTTGCTCTTTTTTTTGTACTCATTCTTTTTGCTTTGTTTCCAAGCATTGTTTCCTCAGCATATGACTGAGAAATTCATGTTGTTAACGACCAATATTGCGAAAAAGAAGATGCTCCAGAATTTGAACCATTTGCCTTTGAAGTTGTTCAACCCTCTCTTCCAGAAATCTGTTATCCTAAAGAACAAGTTCATATCGAATCATATATGTATCATTATGTTAGACCAACATGGTGGGATGCGGAATGAAGTGTGGTTTGGGGAAACAGTATAACTCCTGAGATTGCTTCTGACCACTATCAACATCTTTCACGTCTTCAAGCAAACGGATCGATTTATCTTAGTTTTTTCTCCGAACTTGAAGAATTTTACGAAGACGATTGCTTTCCTCATCAACGCATTATTCTTCTAACTTTTGATGACGGTCGACGAGATAACTACAATTTTTTACTCCCACTCGCTAGGGAGTATTGAGTGAAAGCTAATCTATGAATTATTTGAAACAGGCTAAGTTGGGACCCAGAAGAAAGAATTGACTCATTTATGACGGTTGGTGAAATTAAAGAGATGCTTGCTAGTGGGTACTTTGATCTTCAATCTCATAGCATGACGCATACCAATCTCAAACTCAAAAATCGGAATCAACAACGACATGAAATCTGTGAGAGTACAAAATATCTTGAATGAATTTTTGAAAGAAAAATTAATAGTTTTGTCTACCCAATGTGACTGTATAATTGAGAAAGTGTCCAAGTTGCACATCATTGCTGAATTCGCTTTGCCCTCACGACAGCTGAATGATATATTTCTTCTTATGACTTAGCATACTCAGCACATGAACTAAAAAGAATTAGGGTACGTAAATGGATTTCTTGATCAGAGCTTTTTGGGGAATAAGAGAGTTCGAGAGTAACAAGGTTCGAAAGTTCTAGAGTGAATAAGTAAGTGAATTGGTGAAAAAGTTGTAAAGTTTGAGAGTAAAAAAGTTCGAAAGTTCGAGAGTTGCAAATAAAAAGAGTGTTTTCAGCAGTTTTTTTTAACTCTCGAACTCTTCAACTCTCGAACTTTCTACACGATCACCTCACTTGGATGAGCTAAATTTCGAAGAGCTCATTTTTTTTCTATTAAGTCTTGATAACTTCCTTGTTCTAGGATTTTTCCCTTACTCATTACAATAATATGGTCGGCAGATTGTATTGTGCTTAACCTATGTGCTATCACCAACATTGTCTTTTGTTTAAAAACGGTATCTATTACCTTTTTAATATGAAATTCTGTCTGGTTATCCAAAGCTGATGTCGCTTCGTCAAGAAGTATCATCTGAGGATTTTTTAACAATAATCTAGCTAATGCTAACCTTTGTTTTTCTCATCACGAAAGTTTTAATCAACGCTCACCAATAGTTGTATCAAGTCCTTGAGGAAGGTCGAAAGCAAATTTTGCCTGAGATAATTTCAAGGCTTCTTTTATTTTTTCTTCCTTATCTGAATCAGCCAAGTTATCTGGTAGACAAAGACTCAAGTTCTCTCTTATTGTTGCATTGAATAAAGTGGTATCTTGCTGTATCACTCAGATCGATGATCTTAATGTATGTATCGAAAGAGAAGCAATATCATTATCTCATCGAAAAATATTTCATGCATCTGGTTCCCAAAAGCGTAATAGTAAATTTGCTAAGGTAGATTTACCAGATCATGTCTCACCGACCAAAGCCACTGTACTTCACTCAGGGATGATAAATGAAATATCTTTAATTACCTTATTTTCTGGAGTATACCCAAAACGTAACTTTGAAAAAACTATGTCTCAGGAAAGCTCACTTTCTTTTCCTTGATGTAACTGCTCGGCTTGATGGTTTATCTGATTTGTTAACTTCGTTAGTTTTTCAAAAGAAACTACCTGCTTAACTGTTTTATCCATTTCTCAAAAGATTGTGAGTAAGGGATAGTAGACAAAATTAATATAGATAAAAAACATCACTATTTCACTCGGGCTTGTATATCACAGAGAATAGAGTCGCATTCCTCATCATACTACTAATAATCTTGCAACCATAACCACTACTTGCATATAGGAGTCATGTACTACCCACCTCCACTGCACTGGTTTTTGACTTAGAAGTGCTTCACCTCTAATTTTTTCAAGATACTCAACTCTTTTCTCTTCTAAACTAAATGTTTTTACTGTTCACATATTTGTTATCGAATCTCCTAGCACCTCAAATCACTCGTCCCAAGCTTTATCAATTGCTTCTTGCAACTTAAAAGTTTTCTTATCCATGATTAAACTAAAGAAAATCATGGCTGGCAACATAACTAAGGTTAGAACTGCCATGCGCCAGTTTGTTGTAAACAACACAATAACCACGGTTATTACCGAGACTACTTGCACTAAATAATCCTTAAAGAAGGCAGAAATTAAATCTCGTACCGATTCAATTCCGTTGAATAAAATCTTTCCCACCTTACTTTTAGATAATTGCAAATAATCTGAGTAATGCATACGATGCATCATCTCAGATGTCTTTATAAATTCGTCATTATAGACGTAGATAAGCGTTTGCTTATAAATAACCAACACGAGAAATCTAAGAAAAATCAGCACTCAAATGTAAACAGCCCATTGCACTAGGATTGGCGAGAATTGCTGAAGATTAATTCCTGTTCCCTCTCGCTGCATCATAATATCAAGGAGACGCTTTACAAAGATTGGCTCATAAATACGAGCAACTCACATAACGACAATTAGAAAAATGAGTCCTGAAAACAAAGCTCATCAGAAACGTTTATAATACAGAGATATGTAGATATGTCTTCATGCTCTCTAACTTCTAAAATTAATGAGCCTCTGAAAAATTAAAGAATTAGGAACAAATTTACTTATTCATGATTTTTTCATTTTTCAGAGACTCGTCAAGTAAGCTTACATAAGCTAATCTTTATTTCTGGTAATGTATGTAGATACCAAAGAATTCGTTTTCATTGAACCAATCATAGCTTCCTTAATGCCTTTCAAATAAACTATCAACATCATGTTTTTTTATAGAAACTACACTTGGTCTTCCATGCTGACAAACAAACATTCAGTCAATGTGAGCATATGCATCTTCCATGAGTTGCTTCATTTCTACATGACTCAACCTTTGACCTGCTTTAATCGATGCTTTACATGCTTTCATTCATAAGATCTCGTCAACCATCAATCCAAATATTTCTTGTGGATCATTATGTTTTTCCGGAAATTCAACCCCTCGCACCCGATTCATCATAATCTGTACATCGACTTTGTATTCAGAAAATACCTTTGGAATAGCATATATGACTATTTTTGACTCAGAGATACGTGATGCGTCAAATCATATCTTGTTGATAAAATCTATGTATGGTTCTATCTCAAGGTTTGCTGGAACTTCTAAACTCATTGCCTGTAAAAGTATGTCTGATTGAAATCACTCATCTTGTACCTTCTTTCTCATTTTCTCAAAATTAATTCTCTCAGCTAACGCATGCTGATCAACATAGATAAGCTCTCACGCAGCCTCTAACAAGATATACATATCCCGAATTTGACCAATTACTTTGTAATGCGTATTCTCATGCGATATATGGTACTCTTGTTGCTGCATCTGAGATGTGAAGAGTGGATTTTTTTCATGGCTTAATAATGACTCTTGCTGTAGGAATGACTTTCTAACTTCACCTGACTCTTTCAACATAAGCATCTGTTCTTGAGGCATTCAGTTATTTTGCTTTGTGTAATGCTTTGAGGATTGGATAGGATGTTTTGTGAAAGCAGCATAATTTACCTTACTTTCTCCAATAGCTTCACGAATACTACGTTCAATATTCGTAAACATACTTCATGGGTCTAAGAATTTCACCTCTAGTTTTCTCGGATGAACATTCACGTCTACTTTCTTGGGATCTATCTGAATAAACAAGCAGATAAACGGATATGAACCTGGAACGATTTGCCTTTGATATGCTTGCATTACCGCTCTTTTTATCAGCCTATCTTGTACTGGACGTCCATTAACAAAAATCCAAAAGTAATTTGCTGCTGGAAAGTGTAATGATGCGGATCATGCTAGTCCATACATCTCAAGTCCTTCTTGTTGATATGCCAACTCCTTTAAATTTTGTTCCCGTTCTTTCTTTGTTATGTCTAATATTCTTTCCATTAAACTCTCTCTTGCAGGCAAGTGTTTTACTTTTTTTCCATTATTTTCTAGAATCCGCTCTTTATCGTAATGACATAGACTAAATTGATAAAAAACATCCTTAATATACTTCCATTCTGTCTGATCTGATTTAAGAAACTTAAGACGCGCAGGGACTGAATAAAATATATCTTCAATAAAGATATTCGTTCCTGACTCTTGAGCAAAAGGTATTTTCTTAGTAACAAATTGCTGATCTGCACGGTACAACTCATATCACATTCAGCTTTGTAGATCATCATCTTTATTTCTTGTCTGAATACGAAAAAGTGAGACTTCAGAAATACTAGCTAAAGCTTCTCCTCTAAAACCATAACTCTCTAATGATTCTAAATCAGCCTCATCAAATATTTTTGACGTTGTGTAACGATCTGTGCAAATCGCAAGATCATCTAACTTCATTCCTGATCCATTATCTTTGATACATATATATTTCTTCCCTCACTCTTTGATAGAAATACTAATGCTCGTTGCACCAGCATCTATAGAGTTTTCAACAAGCTCTTTTACTATAGAAGCAGGACGTTCAACGATTTCTCATGCCTTAAGTTTATTAATTAAGTGTTTTGGCAATTTCTTAATTGACATCTTCTTATAGAGAAACAAAAATATCTTCACTTTTACCTATATATACATATTCTTTTCCTAGAGTAAATTTCTTCACAGTTCAATAATTATATTCGTCTCCTGTGACCTTATCCACCCTTATCTTAATTAATTTATGTGAATTCTTATTTGAGTTTTTATTAGTTATACTCTCTTTTCAGTCCGACTTCGATTGGTTTGAATAGTTTTATGAGACACGCAAAAGAGATACCGTGCTATTCTTCTTGTTCTCTGACTTCTTATTGCTGTTTTTCTCTATTATTTGAGCGATATACTCTGATTACTTAACCTTCACATCGATTGGTTCTCTTTTCACTCGAACACTACTCTTTCGGTCATTCTTTGATATACACTCCTCGCTTTTCAAGAAGAGTTTCTCAAATTTCTTAGTTGATGAATTTACTACATCAATCATAAAGTAACTCGTTCTGATATTATTCTTTTCTGAATTTTGGTTGCGCTCTGATTTGCACTCGGTGAAAATATCATCTACATCATCAGCGTAGCTAATAATCTTCTTTATGAAAGTACTCAATTAGCTATTAGTAGAGGTCTCACCTGATTTATATGACATGCAATCTTTACCTGATCTATCTGATATATTAGCTATAGATGACTTAGTTATTTTTCATGACATTCGTTTTTTCTGTCTAGTGGTTCAGTAATTCTTGGACTTATTTTCTGAACATGATTACATGTGATGTATAACCTCATCCTCCATTACAATTTTCAACTTTGATTTCTTCTTTACCTCTTATTTTCTTATCTTTTTCTCACCTACCTTCTATATAACTCTAACAGATTGTATGCTACTCCACCTCAGCTGTAGCTCACTCCATATAAGATAACACTGTTCTATCAACAATAACATCTCACAAGGTCAATGGTCTTTGTAAATAAAGGCCTCATAGAGTTCTCACTCTACTTAGAGCCACATACGTCTGTCATGATGCAAAACTACGACTTCATAGGTTAATTTGTAGATTATCAAAACTAAGTCACTGAGACTTATGGATTGTAATAGCTCGTGCAAGCTTAAATGGTAGTTGTGTAAAGGATCAAATACTTTCGTTTACAATTCTTCCTGTAGAAGGATTATATACTGGCTTACGCACCTCCCAAGTATAAGGCTTTACTGCATACCTTTCTCCTTCGATTTCTACAACTGCTGTTTCATTTTTTTCGTTATATTCAATAAGAGTTCAAATACTTCAATTTTTATACCCATCTTGATTCACCAGCATCATCACCTGGGCCTGTCTTTTAAAAATCAAAAATTCTTCATTCATATAGTATGATTTAGGTACTTTACCTTCTACTTTTGCTTTTGAGCTTTGAGCAATCGAAGGTAATTTATCAAGATTTGTCTTATTAATGGTTCAAGCATTCGCATTCGTTGTTACAAGGGTTAATACTTGCTTAGACTCATCTGGCTCGACTCAACAACGAGCATTTATCTCTCCGAGGTGTTCCTTTGTGCATTCTCATGATCTAATAGCGTTTAAACAATCAATAAACACCTCATCAACCTGACGGTGCACCTTTGTCAGTTCCAGAAATTTGGGATTTAATACCTGATATGCATGAGAAGAAAAAAAGTATGCACTCTCGTACTGTTCAGCAAAGTAAGCTTTTTCTTCTGAACGAACGATAGGAGGTAACTGAAACGCATCTCCTACAAATATCATCTGTTTCCCAGCAAACGGTTCGTTTGTTGAAAAGACATCCGAAAGAATCATAT
>JAHDCT010000029.1 GCA_020629735.1 bacterium
AAAATGAAAAATTTCCTGCATCAAAAGCTTTGGTGATTTTAATTCCTGCTGGGATGAAAGGTGATAAAATCGCTGATAAGGTGAAAGAATATGAGGAAAGAATAAAAAAAGAACCATACGTATTTGTTTCCAAAGCAAATAAACAAAGAATGTCGAGGCGACAGATGAAAAGTTTTTACAACGCATGTTATGATATCAATAAAGACGTGAAGATTTTTGTTGACCAAGAATGAGGAAAGATAGTAAGATTTAATGACTTTACTCATAACGAAAATATGCTTTCTCTTCATGAAAAACATGAAGGAGCAAGAGAGAGATATGAAAAACTAAGTGAACAAGGAAAGGAAAAAATGTCTGCGCTCGCAATCGGTGGGTGGAAAAAATGCATTTGATGATTGGAAGAAATCGGAAAGATAATTGATGCAGAGAAGAACGAAGAAGATAAGCAGGCTATGAGAGATTATATCACGTATATAAAGATGTTGACCCTGCGAAGAGCAGGAGTGAATAACTACTGATTTGTCTGTGATTTAAATTATGGAAACCCAGTGGCTAAGGACGATGGGAGAAGTTTGGGAAGTGATGTAAAATCATATGAGCTATATGGTCTATCTTTGATTGATAATGCAGCAGAATTATGAATTGATATATACCTAAAGCATTTCCCATGACATGGTGCAGGGAAAACTGATAGTCATTTTGGGGTATTAACGTATTACAGGTCCGCATTACCATATTTAGAAAAGAATATGGCGTTGTTTAGTACACTTATGCACTATGGAAAGGCAAAAGATGTACAAGTAGGAATTATGCCATGACATATCATCATGCCAAAAGGAGCAGATGATGAGGATACATCATTTTATGACGCGTACACAAAAATTTTAGATGAGGCGTCCTACGTTATAACCGATGATTTAAAAATGGAAGGACACTCTAATCCAAAGGACTTTAGTGATCTTTCCTTCTATGGAACCTGAGAAGCATTAAAAAGAGAAAATAATTTGATCGAACTTGATTTGTGAACCTTCAAGCACATTACAGAATAAACGCGATAATAAGATCTTTGTCAAACCTTAAGCTAAGAACATAAGGTCTTTTTTTCAGCACAGCAGAGCGATAAATATACTTAACCTGAGTATTTTTTTTCTCTCAATGAACCGAAAAGAACATAAAGATCGAAAGGAAGAGAATAACGTTTTTAACGAAGGGGAAAACGAGATTTTTGAGGGTATGAAAAAAATAGAAGTTGATCAAGAAATCACTGAGGATAAGAAAGCAGAAAATCTGATACTTGAGGAACTAGTTGAGCAAGCAAGAGAAAGAATTGATCAGGATTTTATGACCTTACATCAAGAGCTTGCAAGAAAATTTGATCATGTTCGTGATGTTTCAGTAGGAAAAGCATCTAAGCTAACTCAAAATAAAAAATACGTAGACGATATTTTTGTGTCAATGGTAGCAGATTATGACGTATTTCTGACAAATAGTAATTGGGAAATTCAACAATTATGAGGTGCATCTCAACAGATAGACGATGTATTTTATCATGTAGTATGACTAAAATCTGATTATTTGTATAATTTCCAAGACGAAAGTGAAACATTAGTGGGGGAACTAGAAGAACACATGGAAGGGAGAGATAAAAAGAGATATATCGGTCAAATATGAAAGCACACCAAAGCCACTTACACCACCTTAACGCAGGAAAAAAAGAAAATAGGAGCGTTTGAAAGAAGAGCATATAGATGGTGATTGCATACTCATAAAAAATTTGAGGAACAAGCTTTTTCATATGAAAAATCACAAGGACGAGGAGAAGTGGAAGAGATCATTGCAGGAGATAAGTCAGTATATGACGTGCCACTTAGGCGTTGGCCATATATGGTAAAAGCTGTTGAAGATAAGAAGGAAAACAACGAAAGTCCTGATGAAGTAGGGAAATTCTCAGAAGTGTTAGAAAATGAGTACCAACAGGTTTGATCACGAATTGCTCATGGGAGGTATAAACAAGGGAAGCTAGTTTTTGATAAAGTGAACGATTATGACAAAGCAAATCATCCAGCATCAATGAAAAAAATTGCTGTTCTCCAATCATATTATAGACTGGAAAGAGGAGCTGATGTAGTTGTAGATGGTGACCAAGGACCTGCCACCTTGCCATATATAATCCAAACAGAACTGGAATTTTTCGATCCAGAGCTTATCGAAGAAGCAGAGTATGATTTATTCTACTTACCTGAATACGAAGAACTCATTAATTCTCTTGATGAGTCGAAGAAACAGAACGTTTTGCAGCAATTTACTTATATCTACGGACCAGTAAGAGTCGCTGGTAAATTTTTTGAGAGTAAGATTGAAAAAGCAGTGATTCATGAGTTATTGATTGCGCTAGTCAAAAGAGAGCAAGGGCAGGAGTATGTGATTATTGATCAGAATTACATGAGTGTGGAGGAGGTGATCGCAGTGCATACACAAAAAATTCATACTGAGTTAGAAACGTACAAGGCTGAAGATCAAGGAAGACGAGACAAGCATTTTGCTGAAATGGGTAAAGACCATATGTATCTTTCCATTTCTGATCTTGAAAAAACTCAATGAAACGTAGCAGAATTGACAATGCGTTATGGAAGTTTCAAAGAAGCGTACGGATCGCTTGCAAAGAAAGAAGCGGGGAAACGGTTTGCTGATTTGAGGTACGATGAGGAAGAACTAGATAAAGCGTTTAATAATATTCTTACAACACGTGAAGATCTTTTAGGTGAGATGGATGAGCTTCAGAAAGGATTTGAATGAATGAACAAGGCAACCATTACAGCCGAGTATGCGAAGCTAACAAGAGCACATTTAGCAGTATGAGATGCTCAGACAAGTTGGAAGCAGGCAGTAAAGCTCGTGATGTACGTTGATCCACTTGATCAAGATGAATATCCACTTCTTACAGAGGTATTGGCAAATAATCAGAAGCGAGGAACAGAGCTCGAGATTGAGTACGCAAAAGCATTTTTAGAGAAATCTGGTGACTATTCTCAAGTAGTAGAAATTTTTGCAAACACCTCCTATCCGAACCGTTCTGATACACAATATCATATGTATAAGCAAAGAACAGCACCGGAAGGAAATGAAGATCGGAATCTCTCATTAAGATGAGTGTCTATGCGTGATTTGGATGCAAGAAATTTAGCACCAACCTATTACAATCAGTTTAAGTATGACGCGATGGAGAGTTGGCAGAATGACAGAGAGTTTCAAGTAGAAGAGTTAAAAATATGAAACGATACCGTGTATATTGATACAAGTTTTATCAGGCAGCAACCAGATAGGGAGAACCCTCATAAACTTTGAATTAAACCGGATACACCTCTCTTAGATCATCTAAAAGTAATGAAGGTAAAGGAGTGATTCGCCTATGCATCACAGGTATGTATTGACTATGAGAAACTGTATGCGTGAAGAGCAGAGACAGCTAGATGGATGCCAACAGGAGTGAGCGATAGAGCGCTATGGAGATTTAAAAGACCAGTGTATAGGTTAGAACCATCTATGATTTTTAGCCACAAAGAAGTCGGAGGGCAAATCGTATCTACGTATTTGAACGGTGAAGAAAAGACAGTTGATGAAGAAGGCTTTGATGAGTCATTTGATAACCAAGAAATGTTAGTTCATGCTCTTGGACATCACCCATATATCAAGCAATCAAACAAAATAGCTCAAGGAATCAACGCTCACTTGTGACCTCTTTTTGATGTATCTAAACAAGGGAAAAACGGTCCTTTTACTGAGCAAGTTGTAGGTCATATTCAGGAAAAAATTAGAAGTAAAGAATTCTGAAATCATATTGTTAACACGCAGAACACACTGCTTGGAATGAAAGAGATGAGGTCATGATTGGAGAAGACCTTAAAGGCCTTAGATTGAAGTAATCCAAAGCTTGCCAGTCAGATAGAGGTGAAAATAACACAGTTGGTACAAGCAACCCAACAGGTAGAAAGGTTTTACCTACCAGTCTGATCATCCCCAGCAGACAAATTGCTCCAACGGGCATCAAATACGGATAATCTAGATGTGGATGGTTTCGGTTCATGGATAAGTAGTAACATTACAACACTTGTTGCAATTGCAGCAGCAGTACTAGTGATGTGTATCCCAGGTATTAACCTTATTGCCTGAATCATGCTGGCAGCATTTACGACTATGGCAGTAACTGAGTGAATTACTCAGCGAAAAAACCATTATCAAAGAGATTTATGATGATGACTCTATTACTATAGTGCAACGCCACTAAGCGAACGAAGGCGTTGAAAAATGAGCTGACTTTCAACGATCTGATTTTATACAAAAGCATATATTGAGAATGTCGTGAAGCAACTGCTTATTCAAGGAGTAGGGAGGTTTATCATCAAACCGGTTTTTTCTCAGTTTGCAAAAGCATCACCGTGATTTGATAAATTCATGAAAACGTTAAGCTCTGCACCTCCAGAGCAAAGATCCTTTCTAGCAAGTTACTTATTACGTGTCGCAGACGAAATAAAAGATGAAGGAATTGAAGCGTTTGCAAAGTCAATAAATCCTCAATTAGATCTCGTAGTGCAGTTAATCTCGTCATGAAAGGCATGAGCGTGGAATGTAGAACATGAAGTAACCGTTGTACAAGACGTAAATTCAACAAATCCTGATATCTGAATTTGATTAGAATATTCGAGAGACAAAAAGGAAAATTTACTTCTCTCGTTAAAAGCAGATGTAAAAATTTCTAATCTAGAAGAAGACGGAGACGCAATTACTTATACCTTCACATCTGAATGAGAATCACTCCAAGTGTATATGGCAGCAACAGATGTTCCTTACGCCCAGAGGGTAAATAACGTTCAGATAATGCTTGAAGAAAGTCTACAGGCAAGAAAAAAAGATGAAGATCTCGAAGCTCCAACATGATCAGGTGAGTATACAAAATTTTTATCGCAAACGGTTACTAAAGAAGGAGATGGAGAAGGAACATATACGGTTGTCGATGGGAAGTGATGATCAGCAAAAGTAACAGAGTCAGCCGAATTAACGAAAGTTCGTGAAATAGAAACAGTGCAACAAGTACAAGAAAGCTTAGATGCTAAGTCTGGTAAGGACTGGGATCAAGTACAGGAAAATCTTCAGTTAAGTGACGAGGCTAGAGCTGATGAATTGAGAAACTTGATAGCTTCATACCTTCCTAACTGATTTCTCAACAGCAGGAAAAATCAAGAACTATTTGAGGAAGTAGTACAAGATTGTCTTAACGCCCATCATCAAAACGAATACGTCTCTTGAGAACGATATAACAAAGAAAAATGAATTAGGAAACAGACCTATGGGTCTCTGGCAAATAAGTATCGTCTCGCCGAAGCTGCATTATTAAAGTTAAAAGTACTAAGCCCACAGCAAAGAGTGGATTGCATCAGGCATTCAATTGAAACCTGACTCTTATGAAACTTTGGAATGAAATTCCAAAATGAAATAGGGAAAAAAATAGAATCACCACTGCAAAGAACACGTAGATCCATAGCAGCATATTTCGATATGGCTAGGTACGATGTCCTCAGTCAAGAGTCAGCAGCCTTTGATTGTAAGCTAAAGACTCAAAGAGGAAAAGTAAAATCTGATATAGAAGGAGTCGCAAATCTCTCTCATCAAAGAACAAGGAATGTCGAGGTAAAAATGATTGATAACACAAGTCTTCCTAAGACAGAAAGAGAGAAGCACGCAAAAATAGAAATTGAATATCAATATCTTGCAGGTCATACAAAAGACGGTCAAGAAATCCGAAAGCCGAGAAAACAGGTAATAGCTTTAGTAGATACAAACGGAAATAGATTTCCAAGAGATAATCAAAGCAAACCTTATGACCTATTTAAAGAAGAAAAGAAATGAGGAGTTATGCATCTGTGTATGAATCTATGAGATAAAGCAACTATGACCGATTTACATGATATGTTTAAATACTTTCAAAGAAATAAAGATGGACTTATCCAAGTGGATAAAAATCAGCGCCGATGAACCTGAACATTTTTGCTCCCAAAGAAAGTATTGGTAACAAAAAACATTAATGGAAAGGAATACGTTGTAGAATGATTGCGAGATGCAAGAACAGGATACCTAGAAGATCCAAGTACACCAACATGAAGAGATCCAAAAGAAGTACACTGAGCTAAAGACGTAAAAAAAACAGACTTAACGCCTGACCACGTAAGAAGACTAGAAAGATTCAATCACTTCCAAAAAGCAGCATATGATTATATGAAAAAAAAATGATGTTTTGATGCAGTACACACTCAAGGAAACAAAAGTTTAGAAACATGGTTCAAAGAAAATCAACCGATGGAATTTGAGTTATTTGGACAAAAATATACTATTAAGTATGCATATGTGGATAGAAATGATCCATCAAGTAGAGCTGATCGTCATAGGGAGTGAGGACTTAAAGTTGAAAACTTAGATCATTCATTTCATGAGTTTAGTGTTGAATATACAAATGTAGCTGGTCAGGCAGGTGCAGATCCGGAAACACAGTTTCGAGATAGTTGAGGTCATGATAAACCTGGGCTATATCTAGATCTCTTTGTAAAAGAGTTAGAATAAATTTTACATTCCTATATCATGATGCCAGAATTTAAAAGGAAACCCATTTTAGAACTAATAAGGCTAAAAGAAGCCGAAAGAAGCAGGGTAATTGATGCTTTAAAATGATGAGATGCAATGAGCGTTTTATTATCGATGGAGTGACGCGAAGCTTTTTTCCCAGACAATAATCCAGGAGCCAGTATTAAGCTTGCTTTAACAAAGAATTATGAGACGCGAGTAGATGAAATGTCAAAGCTAATAAAGGGAAATAGCAGCAGGTACTCTGAAGGGAGGATGGTATCTAAATTATGAGATATAATTAATTGAATGAACATTAAAGAATTAGAAAAAAAAGAAGCACCAGAGCAAATTTGTCAGCTAGTGAAGTTTTTTTATCTGCCTGTCTATATACAAGCAAAAGAAAGAAATATCGAGCGAGATAAACCTACCTTAAAGAAACTCGTTCAGAAATTTGTCAGGCTTTCATGAAAAAATGAAGCATTTGAAACATATATTAGAAAAACCTATTACCTATCATCAAATTTTCTGCTCGATGAAGAGGACTTTTGAGAGACATCGAGTTTACCCGAAATGAAAAGTTTCACGTACAACGGAGATGAGTATATTCTGTATCTACATAGTGTACCTTATTTTGCATATACGTGTCATAAGATAGGAGGAGGTCAAGAAAATTTCTATGAAATATCAGACGGTCTTCTTATAGAAGCCATGCTAAACAGCGAAAAAGAACTATGAAGACGGGACGAGAATCCTGTAAAGAAGAGCTTCAAAGGAAGAGTAATGACGCATAGTGAAACGGTGAAACTATGACATGACTTCGCGAGGACTTAGTCTGTTTCTGTTTCGGTAGCATCTAATAATCTCGCTTCAATAACAAGATCTTCTAGAAAAGGAAAAGAGGAAAGATTAATATGTTTTAGCATATTTCAGACAAGAAAAATAACTCATCATGCAATGACTGTCGCTCAAATTGCCGTTGCAACTCAGGTAATCAGTCAGCTAAGAAGTCTGTATCATAAAGAAGTCCTTTCTTTGATGACTGTAGTGAGTTCTTGAACAGCTTGTTGTAGTTCGGGATGTTGTTCGTTCATGGAGAAAATGAAACATAAATATATAATGGGTAGAGTATAGAGAAAGAAGCAGCAGAGTAAATATGAGTGAATATATCAAGCACGAGTAAGTGTTTTTATTACGAAAACCCGAGGTAGCATGAAAAGAGAGTGCTTGAGATAGGGTCTCACAGTTTTTTGACGAGGGTAAATGTTTGAGGTATAATAAGAATGTTTATTTTTCCGAATGGGATGTTCGAATCATTCTTTAGCCCAGCAAGATCGCCTAAACAAAGAAAGCGAAGCAAAGAAGATAGATATTTTTTAAGAAATCTCTCGTATGGATATGCATGAGAAGAATTTGACGAAGCTGCGTTTCAAAAAATGTGAATTTTTCAAATATTTAATACACCTGAACCGGAAACGCCAAAGGTACTCATAAAATTTAACGATTTGATGATGGAGTGTCTTGCATATATGCCTGAATCAGGATTTCCTTGTTTAGTTGAGTTAGAGAAAAAAATAGGTTTTCTAATATCTGTAAAAAAACTTAAAAAATTTATGGAGGAAAATAGTGAAGTAATAGAAAAATTAGTCGCTACTAAAATTTCAAGAGACGCTATCGAACAGGCCTCGAAAAGATTATACAAGTTACTTTACTATTCGATTATAGGAGAAAAGAGTAAAAATATAGAAGACAGGAGGTGAGAGTCTCAACCAGAAACAGCTCCTGAAGCACAAGTAATGGAAAGTGAGTTCGAGATTAAAAACGTGAGTAAAGTCCGTATACCAATTTCGAGAATATTTTCAGGAATAGTAAAAAGTATTGGGTTTCACAAGAAAGAAAAAAATATTGAGGTAAGTTATATTAAGTCTGAAGCTAAAGAAATTGGAGAATATTTTAAGACATTCTTTTTTACGAGTGCTTTTTAAGACGTCCTTGAACTAAGAAGTTACCTAACTACTATAGGAGCAGTACAGATAGTCACTATAAGATTTCATCATGGTTTTCTAATAGTGGAGGAGAAACTTCTGTTTTTGAAATAGGAAGGAATAGAGTAGTATCTGTAACGATGTTTAAGATCAATCCATTAGATGAAAATAACCAAAAGTCTCTTTGTAGAGTTCTGCACAAATCCCAAATTAGCACGGCGACATCTAAATGACAAAGATGTTTTTCTTGCTATACAAGAAGATAAGTACGGGGCAATGGATGGGGTAGCTATATGACAAGCAGTTGAGGATCAAGTAATGCGTTTGTTTACACAAGAAATACATGAGGTGAATACAGAAAATATGTGGAAAAATCGACATCAAACCTATCATGATCGTACGTGCAAGCTTATGCAAAGTAAAACCTGAGTGATGTATCAACCAGCATTTTTTCATCAAAATCTCTTTGTGAAATGTGATTTTCTTGTACCAAACGAGCAATGAACTTACGATCTGTACGAAGTAAAAGCAAAAAATAATATCTTTAAAAAAACGAAAGAAGCACCTCTGTTAGATGACCTTATTGCCGACGTAAGTATACAGGCATACGTTCTCAAAAGAGTTCTTTGAATGAGTTTTTCATGAAAAGTATTCATAGTTCACGTAGACAAGGAATATAAAAGGGAAGGTGAGGTGAACCCACATCACTTACTAAAGAAAGAAGAAGTGACACAAGAATGTATGGCTGATGCTCAAGTTGAAATGATTCTTAAAGCGATGAGAGAGTCACTGAGCTTGCCGCAGGAGGCATTTAATAAAAGATATCCTTATGAAGGAAGTGATTATATGAGTTATTTTGGGAAAAAGCCTCCTAAACAATCGCTCTGGACCATACCACGATTAAGCCCAGCAAAAAAAGTAGAGCTCTTTGAAGATGAGAAAACCAGTTTAGAAGAGATTGCGGAAATCGATGACGAGTATTTCTTGAACAGTAAAGGTGAAAAGTGAAGAACAGCTATCTTTATGGATTTGCGAAAAAAGTGAGAAACAAGTATTGACCGAGAGGCTCTAGCGATTGAGTTAAAAGGACTCCAATATCCTCTCTATTTTTACGATTATGAGACAATTTCGTCTCCAGTTCCTTACTTTAATGGAACCTCGCCTTGGCAACAAGTAGTTGTCCAGTATTCACTGCACATTGTACATCAAGACGGAGAGATAGAGCATCACGAAGCGTTAATTGAACCATGAGAAAAGGGGAATAAACGTATTCTTGAAAAAATGCTGCAAGACATGAACTGAGCAAAAGATGGAACCTATATCGTACGATACAAATGATTCGAAAATTCGAGAAACACTGAGCGATGAGTGATCTTTCCAGAGTATAAAGAGCAGTTAGAATACATAAATAAGAATACGTTTGATCTCATGGAAATCTTTAGCAAACAAATTTATTTTGATAGAAGATTTGAAGGATCTTGTTCGATCAAAAAAGTACTTCCTGTCTTAACAGACATAAGTTATGATGACATGGAAGTGAAAAATTGAGCTATTGCCATGGATCTACTTGCAAAGTTAGCAACCAACAAAATATCAATTTTAAGACTCGAAAAAGTGCAACGTGATCTCCTTGCTTATTGTAAGCTCGATTCGCGAGCTATGGTAGCTATCTGGAAGAAATTAAGAGAACTTCTTTAACTATATACACACATATGACATCGTCATGTAGAGCAGACTTTCCCATTTTCTCACAACATTCTGACCTAGCTTACTTAGATAGCGCTGCAAGTCTTCAAAAACCTCAAGCAGTCATTGAGGCAATTAGTGAGTATCTCTCAACATCATATGCTAATATTCATAGAGGAAAATATGAGCTATCAGAAATATCAGAAGATCTCTATCGACAAGCCAGAAAATCAGTAGCAAATTTCATCTGAG
>JAHDCT010000030.1 GCA_020629735.1 bacterium
TATTTCTCTAATCCATACTTCAAGGCTTTCAAAAAAGCAGCAATAATTCCATCTGCTCATCATACACGAACTCATCAGAAATTTTGATTAGCGTAGACATTCGTCTCAGGAGTTCCCGTAATTCAATTGTACAAGATAGCTTGTTTTCTAAGACTCAAAAGATCAAAAGAATTGTAACTAATTGTTACTGGTTCAGGTCCAAAAACCTGAATCGCATCATAATATTTCCACTTCTCTCTACTGAAATTAATAAAATCAACTACCTGACTTTCAAACTGTGCCCAACTAATAGGTCCAGGAGGATAATACTCCGTAATAATTTGAAAATTTCCCCATCCATTAGAAGGATTTTTAAACTTACAAGTATGTTCTCTATACCACGTAGCAATAATAAGTTCAACAGGAAAATCATGCTGTTTAGCTATAACATCAATTTCATCGAAATATTTTTTACACAGATCTATCAACTCTTTATCTTTACTATCAACATACTCCCAATACTCATCCAAAAATGCTTGTTTAGATCTCACATCAACATCTCCTAAAATACTCCTATCCAGATGATGAGTTGGAGCCTCAGTTCATGCTAAGTGAACATAATCAACCGCTATCCATCATGTTTGATCTAAATAAGAAAAACGAAAAAATCAGTCTACTTCTTCATACACATCAACCGTCGTTCCTACAAGCAGCATTCACAAAATGTCCGTCGACGTACTTGGACCTGCTCTCACACGAAGCGTTCAAAGCGTATTTGGAGAAACAGTCACCTGTTTTAAAACAGGCTCTTTTTCAATCTCATCTGATGCATCAGCTATTTCTTCATCTTCATTCTGTAAATTTAAATCATCTGAAATGCCTGATACCTCAGCAATAGCAAGATGAACATAATCAACCGCTATCCATCATGTTTGTCAGTCATACTCAACACGAAAAAATCAGTCACGTTCTTCATACACCTCAGTGGTTTCTCCCACAGGATACGATCAAAGGATTTCTGTACTCGTACTCGGTCCAGATCTTACACGCAACATTCAAAGATCATTAGGAGAAATAGTAACTTTCTTAAGAATTTCTTCCTCATCATCAGGAACAGGAACTAAGGCTGCATCTTCTTGAGTGTATAATCTCGTAAATCTTCCAGCTATCCATCAAGATCATCATTCAAAGCGTATTTCAAACCACCCATCCATTTCAGTATAGACATCAATAACCGTCAGTTCTTCTACGTAACCAATAATCTCATACGCTTCATTTGGTCATTTTCTTACACGAAGTCTCCCTTCAGTTCACGAGTCAACAATAACTGTTTTCCAAACCTTATCGTAATTCTTCCCAGACTTCTTTTTACGAAAATATTCTAGCACAGATGAAAAAATCGTAATCACATGATCATTTCATGCATACTCTTCTAAAGCAGTATCTAATTTAGATTCAATACTCTCTTTCTGCTCATCATTCCATGATTTCCAACGTTCATCAATAATATCACGTTGTATATATCAAATAATCCTCGACTCTAAAAAAGTTGCAGCTAAACTCACTCCAAAAAATAGTCACAAAACAGCACTCACTCACAGAATTACTTTTTTCATCATCATCTATTACCTATAAAACAACAGAAACAGAACGATTCTAACAAATTGTCATTCTTGACTTACATAACACCAGGTATGTTAACTCACCATAGTCTTACCAAATCCAAAAGAATAATATAAATCCCTAGCAGCATAAGTATGAGAAAGAAAAAGAGATTTACATATCATTCAATTTTAAAGTGCTTCACCAATGGTGTCCTAAAAACAGATTGTAACACAACACTCAAAGCTCTTCATCAGTCCAAGGCAGGAATTGGCAACAAGTTAAACAGTGCTAACGCCAATGAAATCATCCCACCGAAGGCAAGATATACCAACCAACCACGCTCTTGAAGTAAGGTATCACCTATTTTAACAATTCATACAGGTCCAGATAAATTTTCAACAGACTTTTTTATCTTATCTTTATTTCCAGACAAAAGATTTTTTCACAAAGATCATAAAACTTCAAAAGTTAGTTTACTTTGTGCTACCATTTCTTGTCATCACGCTTTTAATGCATCAACAAGTCAAAATTTAATAGGCAACACTTCTTGTTCACCCCCTGGTTCAATTCAAATTCACAAAACACAATTCTCATCAGGGCATCTTATAAATTTTTTCAACGTTCCTTCTCAACGACTAATAACAAGTTCAATATTCTCTCAAAAGTACTCTCTTAAAGTTATTCACAATGTCATATTAGACACCTCAGTATCATTAATCGAAACAAGAACATCATCTGATAAAATTCCAGCTGCTTCAGCCAAAGAATCAGGAAAAACCGTAACTACCTTTGCTGGAATTTCTTCAATTTCTCAAACAAGAAAACCGCTCTCCTTTAAGAAACTAGCCGTTGGAGCAAGATAGCTCTGTACCTCACCTCTCATCATATTATCAGGAATAACAGTAATAGGCTTTACTCATTGAAAAAACACAAACGAAAATGCCAACCAAGCAAAAAGCAAGTTCATAATAATTCATCACGCCAAGATAAGTAACTTCCAAGGTAATGAAGCTGAGATAAAGCTATCTTCATCTTCAAAATCTTCTCCTTCTGGATCTTCTCACTTCAAACGAACAAATCCTCCTAGTGGGATAAGATTAAGAGAATACTCAGTACCAGATGCATCCTTCCCCATCACTCAAAGACGTGGAGGTATTCAGAATCCAAATTCTTTCACCTTTACTCAAGCTTTTTTAGCTGCAAAAAGATGTCCAAATTCATGAATTCACACCAAGAAAAGAAATAACAAAATTCATATAATAATTCACATACCTTAAGAACACAGATAAAGTTACGATACACTTTAACAAAGAATTCGCTATAGTCGCATCAAAGACGAAGTGTACCCATATACAGGGCTAATACAAGGTCCAGTAAAACAGGAAAAACAATTTTAATTAGCACATAAAACATATCAAATGAAAGAAATATATGACGCACACACTCACCTCAATTCAGATCAACTCTCAAAAAATCGAGAACAACATTTGAAAGATTTCATAGAAATATGAGGAAAAGGACTCGTCAACATATGAGTAAATAATAAATGGAACAAAATTGCTCTTACCATAGCAAAAGAGCAAAGTTTTTTTCCAACCCGTATAGAAAAACTAAGTAATAATAATCGACATGGAGGCATTGGAACGACACTCTGACTCCATCCAGGTGAAACAACATGGTGAGAAATTTCTTCGTTAGAAAAAGCAAAAGAAGAGATAGAAGAACTAAAGACACTAATCAACGAAAACAAAGACTACGTTCGAGCAATCTGAGAATGTGGTATAGACTCACATTATGAGCGAAACAATCACATAGAAGAAATTCAAATATACTTGTTCGAAGAACAATGCAAATTAGCTGATAAACTACATCTTCCCATAGTAATTCACAGTAGAAGCAATTTTGAACTCAGTTACAACATCATTAAACAGTATCCACAACTTAAAGTCTATTTTCATTGTCGAAGCTACTCACCAGAAGAAGTAAAAAAATTGCATGAGACACTCCCTCACCTACGAATAGGATTTTGCGGAAATCTTACCTATCCTAAAGCACACAACTTAAAAGAATCATTTGCCTATATCATAGAACATAACAGCCAGCATTCAAACAGAAAGATACAACGACTACTTGAAACCGATGCACCTTACCTCTCACCTCAAAAAGTAAGAGGAACAGAAAACGTTCCAGCTCATATTATTCATCTATATAATCGAGTAGAAGAGCTCTATCCTATGACAAAAGTTTCAGAAGCATGCAAAGAACATTTTCTTAATCTGTATATAAAAGGCTAAAACTTCCTTCTCTAAAGAAGTTTAGCCTCGTTTTCACAATAGCTAAATAACCTACTTCGCTCTCTCAAACCTTCTAGCGCTCAAATCACTTCATGATATATTATCACTAGCAGCAAGTACTTTTTGTTGGTCAGCTCAATCAAGCATTGCTTCAATAAAGTTAGCCAGCCTTCTTCCATCTTCCGTAGATCAACTAGATAAGACATCAATCAACGGATCAGTAGAATCAACTTTGGGAAAGAAATTAGCTCAAAAAGCACTTCTAAACTGTGCAGCAGTTCTTGAACCAAACCATTCTTTCACCAACGATTTCATTTTTCACGTATAGGTAATTGCTTCTTTTCATGTCACTCACTTTCTCATCAAAGTCCAAAATCAATCATCAGCCTTTGATTTCTTAAAGTTACTACTCTTCGCAATTGATCTAGAAATGTCTGTAGCATCACCAGCAGAAATTTGCTTCGCTTCCATATCGATTCCAAAAACTCATTTCGATAATTTATTCGAATATTTCTCAGCATCACTATCAATCTGCTGTTTGATCTTATCGTATCACGTTGCTCTTCTCGCAATATTTCATTTTTGATTACTTAACGAATTAATCGATTGTCATTTAAAGACAGGAATAATAGGCAATGATTTAGCAATATTTGCTCAGGTGCTCAACATTTCATCTGTATACGCTTTTGTCACTTCTGAAAAGCTAAATCCTAACTTAACAATTCATCGAAGAAGAAAAATTCCAAAAAACGAAAGTATAGTTTCTCCAAAAAATCAAAGAGTTCTATATTTTATATCTTTAAACAGAGATCAATCAATTCATACAGAGACTCAATTTGTCTCTAAAGTAGCAGGATTTCAAGATATTTGAATTTCATTTAACCTCCAAGCATCTTCATAAGCCTCTCATCCATTCACTAGTTGCATGATTCACGTCATAAGAATAAGTCACAGTCACAAGGCTCAAACCACAACAACTGGCTGAAAAACCAATCATAACAAATTTCACAAATGAGATCCAACTTTCAACGCATTATCCTCACGTATTGCTTTAATTGGTGAAAAATCACCTAGAGCAACATCAAGGAAAATAAATGGAGAAAAAATAATCCATAGCCAAATCCAAAAGATCCTTATTGCATTTACAATAACCAATAAAACAACAGGGATAATAAAGAGAATCAATACTAAAATCTTAATAGCAGTAGTAAGTGAAATAGTTTCCCAGTTTTTTAAATTAACATCAACAAGATCTGCACTCAAAAATCATAACAAAGCTCATCACATGTATACAATTGGTCAGGACATATTATCAGCATGAGGAAGAATATCTCATAAACTAACTGGTTTCTGATTCGTAGAATCTGTATCATGATGTCGCGCTCCATGTTCGTCTATTTTATATACTTCATTAATTTGAATTTGAAACTCCTGCTTATCTCGTTCTGGTTCTAAAACAATAACAGGCAAGGAAGAAACTGCAGCAGTAGCCGCCATAGATAAATCTATAATAGCAGCCATAAGTAACCAACTCATATTAACAAGCAAAGCTCATAATCATAATCTTGCTAATCTAGATCCTAAATCCGACACCGCTCATGTAAAAATTGACTGCAAAATAAACCAGAGGAAAAGTCATCAAATCACAAAGTTAGAGAAGGTTCTCATAATCTGTCGCATTTTCCACAAGTAGACATTGAAGTTAAACACTTCTCCATAAACCCATTCATTTCACAATAAATTTCCTGCAATACTAGCTGGCACTATCCAAAACCAAGCAAGAATTCTAATAAATTTATCTAATAAATCGTACACATCTTTAAAAACATCACCATCATTAGCAAAAGTCATATCTGGAAGGAAAAATCCAATCAGAAGAACAACTCATATACTACATAAAATTTTTAGTGAATGTTTCATAAAGCCTTACAAATAAAACTAATCTTGCTCTTTCTTAGTTAATTTCTTAACTCAAATCACCGTTCAGTTTACATCAAGTTTCGGGGATACAGTATACTCTACACCTCAAAGTTCTATTACTTTAGCTACACTGTCTGTATCTTTTCACATAACCTGAGATCTAAGATCTGCAATCCATGTCGATCATCAAATAAGTTCTCAGATCACATCTGAAGTCTTAGCTTGATCTCACAACTTATCCTGCAATCACAACAGATCATTAAGCGCATCATAATCTTTAATATCTGCAGCAGACGCTGGAACTGGATAGTGTTTCACATCAGGAACTCATTGTTTTCTGTCGTAATAAGTAATTTCTTTCTTCCCGTCTCTATCATCATAGTAGATTTGGTACTTATCAGTACTGTTACCACTAAACTTCTTCAAATGTTTATTTCAGTCTAGTCATGCTTGTAATTGATCTCTCCATTGAGCCATATCGTCTACGCTCGTTTGATCATAAAGTTTATCTCTAGTTGTGTTCAATCAACCACTATCTTGCTCTCTAATAAAATCGTACACATGCTCAGCAGCAAGAGCATCACCTGTTGATTTGATCGTTCACGTTCACTTATGATGTTTATTAACTCAATTCCAAAGTGCATAATGACCTGAACTAAATGAATCGTCTGCCATTGATACTCAAGTTGATCTATTAGCTTTTTCATACTCAGTTTTCATAAGCGCAATATCTCATGATTCAGCAGCTTTTGCCATTCCTTCTGAGCGTTCTGCAGCATCCTTCTTATTTTCTCTTCACTTAAAGTAGTCATCAATATTCGTATATTGATCACTCAACATAGCATTTGGTATTTGCTTCACACTATCTTTTGTCTTTTGCAACGCAGCAATACTCGTAGAACTTCCATCAAAAGTTGGGATAATCGGTACAGATTTCAAAATATTCTTAGCAAATGATTCAATTCACCCTACAATACCAGCAGTAATAGTTGATGTCTTCAAAGCAGCAAACACCACAATCCACATCAGTCATACTCAAAACATGTTAAGCGCTAACCACGTCATAATATTTATGATTCCATTTCATACGACTCTCTGAGATCACGTAAAACAAAGTGAGGTAATGTTAAACACATTATAACAATACGAATGAAGAGTCTTTTCAGTCGCACATCATGCAGGTACCCAATCTCAGCTACCAACATCACATGTGCATCATGCCGTATCAGTTTTTTCCATTCATAAGGCCTCCATAATATCAAATTGTGGTCAGATTAACTGATCAGATCTTTGTAACTGAGTAAGTACTATCAACGTAATACTAATAGCAAAAACAGCAACAACAGGCATAAAAATTAATCAAAGAAAGGCATTCAGTGAAGCTTTCCCACCCAAAGCTGAGCCAGCCTTTTCCTTAAAAAAGATCCATCAAAGAACTAAGAAAGGAAGGAAAATAATAAATCACCAAAGAAGTACAACTCTAACAACCAGAACAATAGACATAGCAAACAACGGTATCATAAGTGCCAACGCAGTGGCAACTTTAATTGCAAATTCTAATGAAATTTCAGTAATTCACTTATGATTAGGAGTCAAGGCTATTTCTGACATGTGCATCACACTTCCATAAAGTGTATACAAAGGTCACGTCATTCATACGGCGCTATTAATCAAATCAGTCATAGGGGGACACTCTAAGTCTGCCATAACATCTTGATTATCAAGGATGCCTCAATCTTTTCTCCAATGCGCCAATTTACACTCATCAGCAGGTTCTTCAAACTGGTTTTCAATTATTTTTCATTCTATAAAACAATACTGGTCCGAAATTAAACCTCTAATCTCATTGACCGTCTTTCAAGCTTCCTTATGAGTAGCTGCTCGTTGCTTCGCATTATTGCATTTTCGTTTTTCTCGAGTATCCGCGGAAACATCAGAACATTCTGCATCTGTCTCTCATTGTGGAACAAAACTACTTCAATCTATCCTACATGGAAGAATGTATTCTTTTGCGGACTCTCTTTCTTTTAAAGCATTACATCTATAAAAAACTACATGTGTAGCATCTGTACCTGTTGCAGCAATAGTATCATCTAGGGAAAAAACTACATCAGGTTTTGCGAATCTCACATAACTCAAAGGCACATCACCATTCTTTACCACCGTTAAAGGCAAAGCTCAAAGTGAATACACCGCTACCGTAGACAAATCAATCAGCGCTCAAAAAATGAACCAACTCGACTGAATCGCTAAGGTTGCAAAAAGAATATTCTTTAAAATAGATTTAAATCATCGGTTCCCTGTCCAAGGATCACCTCAAGAAATTGAAAGAAAAATATTACGCAGTAAAGCATACAAAAACAAACCTCACAGTGCAAAATTAGCAAAATTCCTCATTATCTGTCGCATCTTCCAAAGAGATGTTTTAAGAAAGAAAATTTCTCAATACACAAGTGAGTTATCTAATGCAGCTCATGCAATAGCTAACAAAGGTCGCATCAAAAGATACAACGCTCTAATGATTTGTTGAAGATAAAACGCAAGATTAATTTCCGTTTCAGTCGTATCTGCATATGCAAAAAAACCTTGGACACCTTCAAGAGGCACATCCAATAATACCATAAGTGCATCTCCTCATCACATAAATGAGAAAATCAATCAACACAATAGAAGCAGTTTAACTCACACAGATTTCATCTCCATATCTTAGATTGAAAAGACTCTTACAAAAGTATCAGAGCTTCTCTAAGTATACCATTCAACACAATCTGTGCAACTATTGGAAATTGGTCTTTAAAGTAATCTTTACAAAAAAGAGAAAGTATATAATTAATTGTAATATAACTTTTGAAAAAAATACACGAAACTCTATGAACATCGACATGTAGACCTACAAATCAACTCACAAATCGTGCAATTCCTTGATATATTGGTCAGAAATGTTTCAGTATTTTTGATCAATATACTGCTTGAGTAAAGATTTCCAGTCAGAAATACGCGTATCTAATTCTTTAGATCACGTATCCAATAATTCAGTTAAAGCAGTTATATGTTGCTTTGACTGCTTCACTTTTACTTCTTTACACAAAGCTCTTAATTCCAAAGGAAAAATATCTTCTAATTCATGATAAGGCAGATTTGAAACCAAAGTCACTGTCCGGTCAACAAGACGAATATCAGGTAAATCTTCATAAGAAATATCAAAAAATTCAGCTGAAAAAGCCAAGCACTGTGCTGTAAATATCTCACGAATACTATCAAATAAAAGTTCTTTCGTATACACTACTCCTTCTTGAATCTCTAAACGAAGATACGGATTTACTAATACAGGAAATGCATGAAAAGTATTTGTTTTAGTATCAAAACGGAATAAGAATTTAATTTGCTGCACTTCTAACGGAGAGGTATACCGAACACTTCAACAACATAAGTAGTTCTTATGTGAAAATGGCTTATGCAAATGTCATGAAATCATGCGGATATTGGACATGTCCATAAACCCATCATCAAGTCCAGGACTTTTATAACTGAACCTAGCAAATTGACCTGGAAAAGGAGTATTTACTGTGTACCAGTGATGCATAATAGTAAGAATTTCATCTTCTCAAAACTCTTGTTTCCATTCATAAATCAATTTCTGAAGCAAATGATTCGCTCTTCAGGATACTTGTTCCTTTGCATGAGATGAGTCAATGAGTTCCTGATAAGTTGATCACGTAATTTCTTCTTGGGGTAGTAAGGTATAAGGAAAAAAGAGAATATTCTCGCCCTCAATCTCTTTAAAACAAGGCTCAGTAATAAATTCTATTTTTCATAGCTCACCCTGGGAAAAAGCGTTTCCAAGTACTTCGAATGACTTCTTAGCTTCCTCATAGACAAAATGAGTTTGAATTCGATCGTGATTTCATGCTAACAAGTAGATATGTTTTCAAGCAGCAACTAATCTCAAACAAAGTTCATAAAACTTCATAAGCGACTTCCTATCATAATTAAAATGATAGACGAAATCTCACAAAAACACAAGATGCTTCTCATCTTTTTGTCACTCGAAAAAACTCTCTAAGTCCTGAATCAAACGATCAGCAATTCTGGTAGTAATATGAATATCTCAGATAAGTAGCATACAAAGAAATGAGAAAAGGTAGAATTATTTAATTGGTCTCTTTAGTATACTATTCATCTTATCCACTTCTTCAATAACTCAATCTCGTAAATCGATCTGCTGATCCATGAAATTTGAACTATGCTCTAATTTTTGTCAGTTTGCCTGATGTTTAAAGGTCGTAAAAATTCAGTCAGCAGGAATAAGGAAACTAGAAAACTCTTTTTGCTTCTGCAAGAATCTATTATTAAAATCGCTATTCGCTTGAGATTCTTGTTCTACCGCTTCATTTTCATACTCTTGATTAAACTCAGCTTTCATTACTAAAGGTCCACGAATATTAGGATCATCATATTCTTGGAAATAAATCCTACGCATATCTTCAAGACTCTTTTCTGCTTCAATCTTCTTTACCTTAGGATCACTTGTCTTCTTTGGTTTTCTCAGATTAGTATTCAGTGAAAAAACAA
>JAHDCT010000031.1 GCA_020629735.1 bacterium
AGGAAATCAAACAAGAAGCGTGAGATCGCAATGTCTTTATGCTTGTTTCTTGATGAGTCGATAGTACTGTTGCCTTTGCCTTGCTTAATACTGCTTTAGGAAAAGGTCGTGTCTATGGTCTATGTATTGATACATGACTTATGAGGAAAGGTGAAATTGCTCGAGTCAAGGATGCACTAGAAAAACTTGGTCGAGACAATTTTTGAGTTGAAGATGCTTCAGCTTATTTTCTTGATCGTCTTTCAGGCATTACCGATCCAGAGGAAAAGAGAAAGATTATTTGAACCTGCTTTATTGAGATCCAACAACAACTTGTATCAAAAATGGACCTTGATCCAGAATTGCGGATGCTTGGACAATGAACTATCTATCCAGACATTATCGAATCTAAATGAACTAAAGATGCTCACTTGATAAAAACCCATCATAATCGCGTGGAAGGAATTCAAAAACTTATCGAAGCAGGACATGTGATAGAGCCACTTAAAGATTTGTATAAGGATGAAGTAAGATCTGTGTGAAGGTCCCTTTGACTGCCACACGAACTGGTAGAAAGACATCCTTTCCCTTGACCTGGACTATGAATTAGAATTCTCTGCTCTGATGGTAGCGCAGAAAAACCTATCGCTGATTATGAGATAAAAGATTGATGGTGATCAGTTCTGCTACCCTTTCGTAGTGTGTGAGTACAAGGTGATGGAAGAAGTTATCGCCATCCTTTAGTTGTTCGAGATCATGCATGAAAAGCTGATTGGGAGGAATATGAATCTTTAGCAACGACTCTTATCAATTCTAGCAAAACAGTTAACAGAGTACTTCGTCGGGTCTGATGAAAAAACCCTATGCACGTATCTTTGCAATCTGTCTTTGTAGATACATCTTCAGTTTCATTACTTCAAGAGGCCGATGCTCTGTGTACTCAACGAATGACGCAACATGGACTTCAAGACACTATCTGGCAAATGCCGGTTGTGCTCGTTCCGTGGTGAACTCAAGAATGACTTTCGCTTGTTCTGAGACCGGTAAGCTCAAACGAGGCTATGACAGCTAGCTTTAGTTTTCTTGATTTTTCTCTTGTACAAAAACTGGTCGATGAGCTGACTGCTCTACCATGAATTGAATGTGTTTTCTATGATATTACTCATAAACCTCCTGGGACTATTGAGTGGGAGTAATCTCTTTCATGTTACTTTTGTTATCTTTCCTTTCCTACTACAGATAACGACTGTACCCATACTGCAAGGCAAATAAGCACAATGGCTCATAATCATCGAAGCAGTGTTCCTCCTGTTACGAGAAGGAAGGTACTTTCACTAAAGAGTGTATAGAATCCTCCTAAGAGCGAAACACTCATAATTCATGAAATAAGGAGGTAGATAAGGATATATCATTTTTTCACTAAGCTTCTTTTTTGCTTGGTTGCTCACAGCATTGCGTATACCTTTAATCTCTCTTCTTGAAATACTGAAGCATAGCTAAAGAGTGAGAAAATTGCTGAGAGGGCAAAGAAGGTTATTAAAAGGAAAAGTGCCAAAAGAAGTGACCCTACACGTTCGATATATGATCTTACTTGGGCTACAACTTCACCTGTATCAATAAAGGTGACGTTATTTCACATAAGTTCTACGATTTCTTTTTTGATACCTGTGTTCGTTTCTTTGTTTGATGGAATCTGGAAGAAAGATGTTTTTGGTGCTCATGAAAACTGCTCTTGTGGGAGTTGAATATAAAAGAATGGACGAGTACCATTTCTTTCAGATGATCTAATGTTCACTACTTTCATTGCAAACTCTCTTCCTGCTACGGAAAGGACCATATCATTTTCATTCTCTATTCAGAGTCTTTGAGCAAAGTCATCATCTACTGATATTTCTCAGGTTGTTCCTAGTGCTTTCCCAGATAGAATTTTCACATCATCAAGTGTATTATCTGTCATATTAAATTCTCTTGTGAATGATCACTGCTCTTCTGGTCAGATATTCTGAGCTTCCATATGATCTTGTAAGCTACGTCAATTTACCGAAACAATTCTCCCTAAAATTACAGAAAACACATCTTGCACGTCAATTGAAAGTTGATCAAGTTTCTCAATATCATCTTCAAAGACGTTTGTTACAAAAATAGAATCTCCATCCTGAGTTAATTCTGTAATTCTTTGTTGAAGACCTGAATAAACCATCACTGTCCAACTCAAAAGAATCATCAAGATAGTACATCATCAGGTAATTAAACTACTTTGGGTTCCTGGTTTTGTTAAAAATCTTAGGATGTCTCGATACTCAAATTTCTCTTTTCTTCGTCACCACTTAGAGGCAACTCGAAAAAAGAAGTCATGTAAAAGTCCAATACATCGGAAAATGAGTATTCCCAAAAGCACAACTACTCAGATTTGCTGCACGCTCACTACAACATTTCATATTATCACTCCATAGGAAAGTACGAAAACGATAAGTACTCAGACTACCCATTTCCATCATAGGAGTCTTGATAAAGGAATTGGTGAACTGTCTAAAAGTTGAAGTGGACTAGCTCTTGTCATAAGCCAGATGGGGAGTGAGGACACTCAGGCTACCAATAATATCATTCCGATTAACACTGGCCAATAGTTAGCTAAGGTTCGATGAGCCTTTGAAATAAGTCATTCTACAAACAGGTACTGGCTCAATCAATAGGTAGCAGCTAGCGATATTAGGAAAGACATACCTAACACTACTGCAAAAAATACTCCTACACTTCGCATCACCGAGCTATCTTTTCGTCAAAATATTCTCATTACTTGCAGTGCTGATTGATTTTCATTTACCATGCGTGACCCTAGAAAGACAAGCACACAAGCTTGTAGGAGTAGAAAAATCAGACTCAATAAGGAAAGATATTCTCCTATCGTATCTCCAACTGAACTAAAGACTCCTTCAGATTGATTTAAATCTGTTACTCTGTATCCACCTTGATTTGCAACTACACTTTCAATGGTATTCTTTAAGTTTCATAGCTCATCTCCTCACTTGATGAGTACTTTATATGATACTCTACTTCCCACTCATAATAGGCCAATTTTGTTTACTTCTTCAAGCGGGATAACGATGAGTCTTCACCCATCAAATACGCTAAATGATGTTCAGGGGGCTGATCAAAAAGTGCTTTCTACTAGGAAATCTTTCCCCTGTAAATCTACCTCTTTTCTTTCTTCATTTCCTTCAAAAAGGGTTTCATACAGTTGTCATGAAATACTAATTCATGGAGCTTCCTGATACTCTTTTACCTCATCAAATTCTCCGTATAGAGGAAAGTTATCTTGCACTCACCGAAGTGATATTAAAAGAGGTCACTCAGGAGTAGTGAGTGTATAATTCATTTCTACTTTTTCTGATATCTCTGCTGACTTACTGTTTACCTCTTTTTCAATTTCAGAAATAATCTCTCTAGGTAAGGGGAGGCTTCCTTCAACAACAATATCTCAACCAACACTTGGTGCTAACTCTGTTTGGATCTCTTGAGTGATAATATTTCCTGCTCGCGCGATAATACTTGTTATTAACACAGAGAAAAATAACAGACTACTGATAAGTCGCAATGACGATTTAGATTGGCGGTACAATATTTTTGATAACATAGAGGTCTAGTTGGGTAAATACATTGCATACTCATATATGTCTTCGCTTTCTAACGGATCAGTTCCGACATAGTAAATACTTTGTCTGCTCGAGAGAGTAATTCTTGCTCATGAGTAATCATAAAGACTGTTACTCAGGTATTTTTTTGAAGTTTTTTTATAAGTTCCATAATTTTCTCTGAGTTTCATAGGTCAAGGTTTCAGGTTGGCTCATCTGCTAATAAGAGTGGGGTCTCATACATAAACGCTCTGGCTATAGCTACTCTTTGTTGCTCACCTCAACTCAGTTGATCAGGATATGCCTTCATCTTTCTTGTTAAATCTACCTCAGCTAAGATTTCTTCTGTTGTATATCTTTGGGGTAGCTTTGATATATCTCATGGGAGCTCTAAATTCTCTTTCACAGTTAACTGAGGTACTAGATGAAACTTTTGAAAGACAAACCCAATATTTTCTCCTCTTCGCTGGGTACGCTCCTGCGCAGAAAGATCCTGTAAGTTATTCCCAGCCACTATTACTTGCCCAGCATCTACCGATTCTAGTCAGGCGATTATATTAAAAAGGGTTGTTTTCCCAGATCAACTTTGACCTGTTAGCATAGCAAAACTTCACTTTTCAACCTCCACATTTAAATCAGTATAAAGTTGAATTTTTTCTGATCATTGTTGAAACGATTTCGCTATATTTTTTAAAGAAATCATACGAGAATTTTATTTAGTTGTTAAAAAGTTTTTCACAAGGGGTAAGAGATTTTCTACGATAATCGCATATCCTTCTTTTGTTGGATGTATACCGTCTGGCAAATTTAATCATGGGTTTCATGCTACTCCGTCGAGAAAGAAATCTAGACAAGAGACCGCATTATTTCATTCATTTTCCTGACAAAAATCATCATAGATTGATTTAAATTCAGCTCTGTATTGGGGTGAATTATTGGTTGGAATTTGCATTCCTCATACAATAAGATTCAGTTCTTTTTCTTTAATCTTTCCTATAATTTCTTGAAAATTATCATGTAGTTGATCAAGCGGTAACCCACGAAGACCATCATTTGCTCAAATCACCAAGATCGCAAGATCGCCTTTTTTTGCATCAGCTAATTGTCGGTCAACCCTTTTTGCCAATCCTTCACTTGTATCTCACGAGATTCAACCATTTAAGACTTTTACTCTATATCCTTCGTCTTTTAGCTTTTTTTCTAATTGATGTGGATACGAATCCTGAAGCGGCAACTGGTACCCAGCCGTTAAACTATCTCCTAACGCATGGATTGTTTGTATTGGAAGATTTCCTTCTGGAGATTCTTGTTCTGGAACAGGGTCAACCTGAGAACATCCTGCTAGGAAGAATGTTGAAAAGATCGCTATAATTGAAACATATATTCACTTCATTATTTTAGTGTAAATAAAAAAACACTCAAGTTCACAAGATTATTTCAAGAGAGAATTTTTCTCATTGTTACTTCTTCATTATACTTTTGCCTATCTATTTTCTTCCCTCTTTAATTTCATAGTTTAATACTATTAGGGTCTGTTATGATTATGTAATCATATCAAATGACTGCAGCAATATGATGCAAAATTGAGATACGTAAAAGATTTGGTTCTTGTTTTTCTCGTTCATCCAGTAGGAGTTGTTGAATTTTGGGGAATACATTGCTTCTCACAAACTCACCTCATTCACGGTTCAGTTTATCAAGTCTATATGTTTCGCTGTATTCTATATATTCAAACAGAGCTTTGCTCACTCAATCAATGATGAGCTGTCTTGCTTCATACGAAAGTGATGGATATTTCTTACATGCTCATTCGTGAAGCGTTGGAACAGCTCGTGAGCTTGTATCGCTCCAGCCGTCACAGTTTGATGTAAAGGTCTTTCCTTGTATGCCGCAGACTGGTTCAAAATCTTCAATTCGCATACAATCGGCGTGAACTAAACTGATTCACAAGAAACTACCCGCTACCAAGCTTACTATTATTTTTTTCATGACTCTCTTTCAAAATAAATACATGTTCATAACAAATAACTTTATTCTATATTTTTATCAACGCTTTACTATAGTAGACGTTATAAACTATTTTACAGCTGCTTCTTTTTCAACTTTCCGACTGACCATGAAACAATATATTCAAACACATTGAACGAGTTATGCACTTGCTAATTATTTTTTCCCTAAAGAGCTTCAAATTTGCGTCATTGATCTATACGCTCGAGTTCGCATACCTGATGATATTGTGGACGAAGATTGGACACTTTCATGTGATGAGAAAGAAAATCTTCTTTGACAGATGTGGGAGATTCGAGAAAAAACTTGTACTGGCATATCATGAACAACAGATACTGATTTTTTAGCCCATTGGCAGGAAGTGTGTAACAAAAATCACCATCATCAACAGGGATACAATATACCTCTTGAGTACTACGCTGCTTTTCGAAAGGCTATGCTTCAAGATTTAAGAAAAGAAACGTATGAAAATTACGTAGCCCTTCAGAATTATATGTATTGATCCGCTGAAGTTGTATGACTCATGATGACCCACCTTATTTGACGAGACACTCAGTACACTGATGAAACTCTTGCTTGAGCAAAACTCCTTTGAGAGGCTATGCAATATACCAACTTTCTTAGAGATATTCATGAAGATATTACTCAACGTTGACGCTATTACATTCCTTTAGAGAGACTCGAAAAATTTTGACTTACTCACGAACACCTTACTCAATATGTATATTGAAAGCCCCTAGACCAGAATCGAAGATCATTTATGAAACATGAGATTTCTTTTACAAAGGAGATGTATACGAGAGCTAATAAAACTATCAAACACCTTAATCCGTCTTGAAGAAAGGCTGTATTTCTTGCTTCCAAACTCTACGAGTGAATTCTTGATAAGATCACTCGTATTGATTATGACGTTTTTTCAAAAAACTCAAGAACTACCTCAAAAGAAAAGCTTAGAATTCTTATGAAAAATTATGCTAGATCTTCGTTTTCATAAGATATTTACTTCACCACCTAGGAATATGAAATATACAATCCTTAAGCAATATCTCCCACTTCGGTCTGTATGACTCTGATCAGTATTTCTTTTGCTTCGCTTAGTTGATTACTCCTTTTGACGATGACTACTTCCTCAAACTGCACGAGCTGAACTTCTCGTTTTTTTTCTTTTTGCTCTTCCTTGGATTTTTCACCGCAAATGGTATCGAGCATTTCTTCTTATTATCCTTACTTTTTTAATTGAAGTTGTCTGACACCAAAGTTGAATGCCTTTTTGAACCTATGTGTACCAAGAGCCACATAGTTCACTCTGATTACTAGGGGTTCCCTTTTTTATTCCTTTAGCATGGTTGATTTTACTTTCTTCAACATTTTACGCTTCTCATAAACGATATGTATGATGAGTGCTTCTTGTAATTTTTGATCTTCTTTTAGAACCTTTTGCCACTCAAGAAATGTACCGACTTTGGACTCAACATGATTGATTCCTAACTGCCCCACTCCAAAATTACCTTAGTCGATTTTTTCTTTTTTATATTTTCTCATATATAGTTAAACAACTTCCAACTCAAAAAAAAGTAGCACAATATAGTTTACTAGCTCTTTTTTTCTATGTTTTAACTCTCCTCTTGATCTAATAAATCTATCACCATTTTACCACTCATAAGGCACATTGGCATCCCAATACCAGGTTGCGTTCGTCATCAACAGTAGAATACGTTTTTCACCTTTTTACTTTTGAGATAAGGACGCCGATATGCACTTTGTCGTAGCGTATGAGCCAATCATAATGCAGTTCATCAAAAACTGTTATACTGCTCACGAAAATGACGAGCATGGAATACTTCCTTTGAAATAATTCTGTCAGAGAACTTTTCACCTGTTACTTTTTCTATTACCTCAATGAGTTTTTTTGTGTAGAGATCTTCTTCTTGCTTATTAGGATAAACGTGTACTGGTGCTGGAACTAAGACAAAAAGGTTGCTGTGACCTTCAGGAGCTACTGTTGTATCAGAAACCGATGGGCAACATAGGTAAATACTTGGGTGCTGAGGTAGCTCTGTGTGCTTGTTTCCAAATATCTCTGTAAATCCTTCATCTCGTTGTTCACGGAAAATCAGATTATGATGATCAAACTTTTCAAGAGATCACTCTACTCACAGGTACAACAAAAATGTACTTGGAGCAAGCATCTTTTCTTTCCAGTAGGAAAGTGGATAGGTCTGATATTTTTTCTCAAAGATGAGCTGCGTCTCTGTATACGGTAAATCTGCATTAGAAATAATATTATCATGAGTATATATTTCTGTTCCTGATCTCAGTCCAACTGCTTTTCCTGACTCAATCAGTATTTCGCTAATAGGTGTTCCAGTTTTAATTTCTACTCAAGCATCAAGGGCAAGCTTTTTCATTAACTGAATAATTGAGTTTATTCCTCAAGCAGGATACCACACTCATAGTCCAAAATCAACGTGCGCCATCATGCTATACATCGCAGGTGCATCAAGCGGTGCTGTTCCTATGAATACCATGGTGTATTCAAGGAGACTCTTGAGGCGAATATCTTTTACGGCAAGATGTGTTTCCTTCCTTAAGGATCAAAAAGGATTCACTCTTAGTACATCTTTTGCATTTTTCAAAAGTTGTCGCATACTTCCAAAAGGGATACTTAACAGCTTATCAATTGCTATTCTATATCTAATTGCCGCTTCTTCCAAGTATTCTTTAATCTTATCCGCACTTCATACTTCAAGTGATTCAAAAAAATCTCTATTTTCTTTTCGCCCAACTTTGATATCAGTAGATTGTCATGACTCATATCGCCAGACACGATAGCTTGGATTAAGTAGTTGCAGTTGAAGTGTTTCTTGAAGACTTTTCACTCATCGTCACGAAAAAACACGTTCAAAAAGATCTGGCATGAGATACCAACTTGGTCACATATCCCAGCGAAAACCATCTTTCTCAATGACTCTTGCACGTCCTCATACCTGCTTGTGTTGTTCGTATATCTTTACTTTGTATCACTTTTGAGCTGCAGTAATTGCGGCACTTAATCATGCAAATCACGATCAAATAATTCATATTGATTTTTTTTTCTTTTCTCAGTTCATCGGTTTTTTGAATTAAATTGAGTTAGTTACATGTACGTAACTTCTATACATAGTACATAGTATACACAATCACTTTTACGTTTTATACCTCAAAAAGATATGGATTGGAAATTATATACACATGCCTTTAATGAAGAATTTTCATCGTTTCTCAAGGAGAAAACGACATTCATTGAAAAGAACTACTGACCTACAACCTCAGAAATCTTGGATTATATTCACCAATATCAACAATGAGGGAAACGTTTTCGTCCTTATATGGTCTATTTGCGACATCGCCTTTGTTGATGAACACTCTGAGACGATGAGATTATTCGTCTTTGAATGATTTGTGAATGCATTCATCTTATGGCACTCGTCCATGATGATATTTGTGATCAAGGTTTTAGTAGACATCATGTAGATACCTATCATATTCATCTTTCAAAAACCCTCTGAAATGATCACCATGGTCTTTCTCAGTCCCTTCTTGTATGAGACCTTTTCTATACTCGAGCTATGCAACTTTTACTTTCTGTAAAGAGTGTTGATGCTCAAAAACTTATTACTGATATGCTCGAAAAGGTTATTGTTTGAGAGATGCAAGATGTTCTTTATAGTCACATAGAAGAAAATATTGGCCTGGAAGATATTCTTTTAAAAGATCATCTTAAATCTGGTCAATACACATTCCAGACTCCTATGCTCTTTTGAGCTACCCTAGCCGGGATTACTCAAGAACAATTTTCTCTTATCAAAGATATAGGTCATCATGTCGGTCTTTGATTTCAGCTGAGAGATGATCTTCTCGATCGATTACCAGACGATGATGGAAAAACAAAACTTTCTGATCTTGCAGAATGAAACCAAACCGTTGTCTGGAGTATTTTAAGAGATACCCTTTCTGATGAAGACCGAACTTTTCTTTGCTCACAAAGAGGAAAATCACTTGAAGATTTGGACAAGGAAAAAATTAGAGACGTCTGGAATGCATACCCAATTACTCAGAAAGCCAGAGAACAAATTATTGCTCATTTAGATGAAGGAGAAAAGCTTTTACTCTCTTTTCCATGAGACGAGTCTTCTCTTAATGCTATGAAAGAGATTATTAGTTTTTTGAAGTATAGTTAATTTAAAATATTGACTTATATGCAATAATAATTATAAGATTATCATTTAATCTTACTAATTTTACTTATGTTCAAAAGAAGCAGAGCAACAAATAAGGATACATATTTCTCCATAGAGGATGCTATTGAGACACTGAAAAAGTACTGAAGAGAAGAGGTAGCAGAGTATCTTATAGGAATCTTGCAGGAAGAAATTGATAATCCGTCGTGAAAAAACTATCTTAAAGTAAGACCGATAAAATATAGTAAAGACTGAATCCCATTTGAGTATATCAATATAGAAGAGTGAGTTGTTACTAAAAAACTTATTCATGCTCAGACTAAGACACGCTATATTTGACATATTGATACGCCAAGCAATCAACACAAGTAGTCTATAAAAAAAAGCAGCCAAAGCTGCTTTTTTTTATAATTCTTTGATATAATTCTAAAACTCAAACCCACCTTCTACATTTCCTGGTAATTTCCCATCCCATTTC
>JAHDCT010000032.1 GCA_020629735.1 bacterium
AATTCACGCATGAGCAACACAGTATGAGTATTCGTGACCATCAAAGTAGGTGTTTCCTAAGTCTATATCTTCGAAATTATGTTCTTCTTGCTCAGTAAATTCATTCCAGATATCTGATGAAATTTCCTCTTTCAGGGTGTTGCTAGGAATAAGGCATTGAGTACAGTCGACAAGATTCAAGAATTCTACAAGATCGAAACGATTAACAATTTCTTTCTCGGCAAGGTTACTCATGATATCTTCGACAGAAGCTCATCAGTCTTGCTGTGCAAATAATTGCATAGTTCAAAATCAGAGTGTTGTAAGGAGAAGGAGGATACTGAAACGTTTGATCATAGTGATATCTATAAGGGCAAAATAAGTCAGATAGAGTTACTCTAAAGGGTTATGGAGTGATTATAGTTCATCTTTCAGCTGAGAAGTCTAACTTTCATAAAGAGTCAATGTGAGTGACGTAGGTTGTAAGGTTATTTTCCATGGCCATTCAGAAGGCACTGAAATCCATTATTTTGAGTTCTTTATTAAGTGCTTCTTTGTAGGTCAGTTGAGGAAATTTAACAGCGTCATCGTGTTGGTGTGGATTTTTATCATAGACTCCATCAACGTTTGTACATTTTACAACGACATCGCAATCTAATTCTAAAGCTCTTGTAACTGATCATAAATCAGTTGAGCAAAATGGATTTCAAGAACCTCACGCACAAATAACGACGGTGTTTTTTGCTAGCCTATTAACGGCGGATATCTTATTCATAGTCTTAATAAATCTTGGCATCTCTATCGAACTGAATACAGCAGTATCGATTCATGCTTGGTACATGATATTTTGAAGTACAAGAGCGTTTACCATAGTTCACAGCATTCATGCATAATGACCAATAGCTGGGTCTAATCATTGTCATTCATTACGTCCACGGAAAATATTTCCAGCTCATACCATAAGTCATATTTGATGTCCTTTATTCAAAAGTGATTGGATATCATGAGCGATCTTTTTTACTGTACCATGGTTGATTCATTCTCATCAGTTTCATCATAGAGCTTCTCATGAGAGTTTTAAAAAGATTCTTTTATAGTTCATACAAGTGAATTGATATAATTAAATAACAAAAAATAGGCCTCTTTTATTAAGTAACTAAAGTGTAACTTTTTATACAAAGGTATCAAGCTTTCATCGGCAAATGAATGCCCAAAAGGAAGAGAAAAGGACGCTATTCCTTTTTAATGAAAAACTCTGGTTTTTCTCTAATTGATATTACTCTATAGATCTGTAGTAATAATATCAATATAGGTGAGCGAAAGGCTTAAAAAAACAATTTTGCTTTACTCTAATTTTAATTCTTATTTTTTCGCATGAAGATCGATACAGCTAATGTAAAAAGAGGAACTATTTTAAATGTAGATGGAAAGCTTATGAAGGTGCTTGATATTTCTCATACACATACAGGAAGAGGAAGCGCGACATATACCTTTAAGTCAAAGAATATAGTAGATTGAGGAAACTTAAATCTTACATACAAGTCATGAACTACGTTAGAACAAGCAGATGTTGCTACGCAAAATGCAGTATTTCTCTACGCAGCAGGTGATAGTTACACCTTTATGCTCAATGATACATCAGAAATGTATGAACTTGATGGTGACGATATCTCAGATGTGCTACCATACCTCAAGGAAAATCTAGACTGTTTCTTGATGATCTATAATGAAAACGTTATTTGAGTAATCTTGCCTACAACTATCGAATATACGATTGCCGAAACAGTACCTGGAGTAAAGGGAGATAGAGCATCGGCAGGGAGAAAGCCAGCAACTTTAGATAATGGGCTAGAAATTCAAGTGCCACTACATCTTGAGGCGTGAGCAACGGTAAGAGTCAATACATTGACCTGAGAGACAGCTTAAGAAATTTGTGAAAATAAGAAAAGTTACTACAATATGGTTGAAGTAACTTTTTTTATTGTTTAGATATGAAATATCCGAAGTTAAAAGAGACGCTTAAATCGCGAATACCTAAATGACTCATGCTGCATCTGAAGAACTATGCATCAGATATTTCAACGATTTTTGAAAGCCTTACGTTATCTCAAATAGATAATAGAACTGTATTGCCCAAAAGACCTAACTTGGAGTGAGCAGATATACCTAAGGAGTTAAAGGATATATCTAATCATTTCACTGCATATAAACTAGGTATACAAATGTATAAACACATGCAGTCGCAGAGAACTAAAAAAGAGGCAAATGAATACCTAGACTGAAAAGTAAAAGAACGATGAGCGATACCAACAGTACAGGAGCTTTGTTACAGTGAATTCGATAAGGGAATAAGTATTGATGAGAATACTGGTGAAGAAAAAATTGTAAAATGATTTGAACCTGAGAAAAGAGAGAATATCACTAAAGCTTTAAGAAATTGAAGAGCAGCTGTCAGAAAGATGGACAGAATGATTCAATATATAAACTATCTTCAAAATAATTTCTCAGAAGATACAAATGGTGAATTCATAGATGCGGTAGAAGAACTCTTAGAAGCACTTTGAAGCTCAACAGGTTGGAATACGTAACAAAATATATACAATCATTAACCAATGTTACCCATGTTTTAATAACATTTTTTTTGCATGAGAATGAGAAGACAAAAAATATTCACAAACCTGAAGGTAGAATCTTTATGATATGGTGGGGTAGGTATTGCTACCTTAGAGTCAGGTAAGAAGATGCTGATCAAATGAGCGCTACCTGGAAGCGAAGTTGACGTGCGTGTTGTGAAGAAGAGAAGAGACTATATGACAGCTCATATTATTAAGGTGCATTCAGTAGATAACAAGTGGTTAGATGGAGATTTGAAGTGTCCTCATCACCTTTCACCATATAAGGTGCAAAGTGATATTCATCAGGCAAAGACCTGATGTGGATGATGTAAATGGCAGGTGGTGTCGTATGAAAAGCAATGTCTGCTTAAGGATGAAATAATTCAGTCATGTTTTCCGGGAGTAAAAAATCCTGACTTAGTTAAGAACGCGCACATTATACCTTCACCAGAAGTTTTTTGATACAGAAATAAGATTGAGTTCAGTTTTTGAAAGTATCTAAAAAAGTATCCTAAAGACGAAGAAGGGAATCAAAAAGAAGGATTTGAAATTGCGCAGCACTGGCAGATGTGATTTCATAAGCAAGGAGAGTTTAGCAAAGTTGTTGATATAGATAAATGTTATCTCGTTTCAGAAAAGATGCATAAGATTTTTCATCGCATCAAAGCTTTCCTACAAGATTCAGGGCTACCTGTACATGATGCAAAATCACATACCTGATTGTTTCGTCATTTGATGATCAGAGAAGGAATTCATACAGATCATATTCTCGTAAATTTATCTATTGCTTCTAAGCACTTTGAAAAAAATCAAAAGGACTATAGCGTGCGGCAAGAAACTTTGAAGGCTCTAAAACAGAATGGAGAGCTTCAAGAAGGGATAACGACCTTTGTTCTAAGTGAAAACAACGGTCTTGCTGATATCATGAGAGATGCAGATACTACGCACGAAGTTCTTCGATGAGAAGGAAAAATTTATGAAGAATTGCATTTCCCACAAGAGGGGAAGGAAGACGTAGTGCTGCGCTTTTCTATCTCACCAGCATCATTTTTTCAAACAAATACGCATGGAGCTCAGGTGTTGTTTCAACAAGCAGCTACAATGTTGTGACCAGTACAAGGAAATATAATTGATCTGTACTGTGGTGGTGGATCAATCGGACAGTGTTTTCGTGCTCTAGGTATGGGAAAGAAGGTTAAGTGAATTGAAATAGTAGAAGCCGCTGTAAGAGATGCTCAATTCAACGCGAAAATAAACCACATGAGTGAACACTGTGATTACTATGCAGGCAAGGCTGAGAAACTCTTGAAAGAAGGAACTATAGACGGAGGATTTTTTATCTGAGGAGATGCCATAATAGTTGACCCACCGAGAGAAGGAATGCATCCTGATGTGATAAAGTTCTTGCGCGAAATGAAACAAAAGCATGGGTTTAGACTTTGTTACATTTCGTGTAATCCAACAACCATGGCAAGAGATATAGAGCTTCTAGAAGAAGATAGTATATTCGAAATGGTACAGTTCGATTCCGTTGATATGTTTCCTCATACACATCATATTGAGTGTATTTGAATACTAGAATAAAGTAAAAGAGGAATCGAGATAATATAAAAGAATGTCGATTTTTACGGACATTAAGAAAAATTATGAACGATTTCTTTCCTTATAATTCCCAAGCCTTATAGTTTACATAAATTTAAAAAAAGTAAAGTATGTCGTAAAAGCTGCTTTATTTTTTTTTGACAAAAAAACGAACCTGGCATATACTATTGGTAGATCAAGAGTCTCTTTAATTAACAAAAAAATAAACTTAAATGGATCCAAAATATACTAGTATGTTACAGGATTTTGCAGCGATCTCGTTAAATCAGTTAAATGCTCAAGCATCATTAATGAGTAGGATAGAGTCTAAGTTTTTTATCCATGAAAGTGCTTTATGAGCGCTCCTAAAGGATTTGAAAAAAGATTTTTATATTCTCGAAATTGGAGGAAACAAAGTATTCTCATATGATAACGTCTACATGGATACGAAAGAGTTAGATTTTTATCATGCACATAATAACGGGGATAGTGATAGAATTAAAATGAGAACGAGATATTATATAGAATCATGATTATCATATTTTGAGTTCAAGAACAAAAGAAACAGTGTGATGCGTAAATTTAGATATGATATTGATCTCAAGAAGCATGGACAGATGGATCTAGTAGCCTATGACTTTGTAAATGACGTCTACAGTTCTCTGTATGGAAAAGAATTTTCAAAAATTGTCTTTCCTTCTTTGAAAACGAAATACCAAAGATGTACCTTATGTCACAAAGAAACAGCAGAAAAAATAACTATTGATATGAACGTAGCATTTGAACAAGTAAGGTATGGGGATGAGTCTTTTTCTCCAAAAAATCTTGTTATAGTAGAATTTAAAACAGAGCGCATAGGTTCTCCAACACAGAATATCTTTGAGAAACATGGGATGATTGAATTAGGGGCGTGTTCAAAGTACTGTCTCGGGAATTACTTCTTAAGAAACGTAAAGAAACGAGACCGTTTCAATGACACAATCGCTAAAGCGAAACAAATTATGTACTCAACAGGACCAACGATTAAGGAAGAAAAAACGTCCATAAAACAACTAAAGAAGTTTGAAATTACAAATAAATCTCCTAAAGTAAGTGATGTTTCTCAATAAATACAAGAGCTAAAAGTTTAGTGGATTAGTGTGAGAAAGCCCAAAGAAAAAAAACGAATTTGGGTAGATATCTTTTACTTGGTGTTAGACCATTATGGAACAATTTGATATTTGGATGCTCCTTGCGTGAATAGGTTTGCTACTTTTTGGTATGGAGACGTTTGAAACAGGTATTAAGGCCTTGGCAGGAAATAAAATGAAGTACTACTTAGAAAAATATACGAAAGGTGCGGTAAAATCACTATCTATGTGAACCGTAGTAACCGCAGTGTTGCAGAGTAGTAGTCTGGTCACCTTGTTGCTTCTGGGATTTTTATGAGCATGATTAATTAGTTTGCAAAATAGTATCTGAGTAATAATTTGAGCGAATGTATGAACGACGGTGAGTTCCATTTTAGTATCATATCTGGGATTCTGAGAGTTTAAAATTGCTTCATTCGCACTGCCTATTATAGCACTATGATGAATTCTAATACTTACCGCTGGTAAAAGTGAGAAGAGGATGTGGATAGGAAAGTTACTCGTATGATTTTGACTTCTTTTCATTTGAATTGGGTTTATGAAGGATAGTGTCGACGCAATCAAAGCAAGCTTTGATCTAGCTCAATACAAAGACATGTCTTTGCGAGGTTTTTGACTTATATGAGCAGTGGTGACTTTGATTATCCAATCTAGTTCAGCAATGAGTGTAATGACCTTTGCGGCTTTGTGATCATGAATTATTTGATTTCCCGCATCGATTGCTATCGTTATGGGATCTAATATCGGAACGACTATGACGTGAGTCATTGCCTCACTATGAGGTGCATCTTCAAAAAGACAATTAGCAGTTGGTCAGGTTCTATTTAATGTAATTTCAGCTATTATATGAATTGTATTCTTCTGGCAGCTTATTAGGTTAACTGGATACATTATTAACATTGAATCAGATCCAGTATTCGCAAATGCTATTTTGAATACCATATTCAATCTTTTTACAGCACTTTTGTTTGCACCATTTCTTACACCATTTACTCGTCTTGTGAGACGTTTAGTCCCTGATGCAGTGAAAAAAGAAAAAAGTATGAAAATTGATGAAATGGATCCTAGTATGGCTACTGAACTTACACATAACGTATATATTGGAGCAGCAGAGGAAGATGTTGAACATTTAGAAAAACTTTCTTTGGCATATTTAGAAGCTCCATTTAAAGAGTGATTTGACGAGAAGATGCATCAAGAGGAATATAGCTCCTTACAAGATATGGCTGAGAAAATTCTTCTTTACTTTGAAGAACTAGATGCGCCTGTAAGTATGGAAAAATGATTACAAAATCGCACGGTAGAAGTTATTAGAAGTATCAAACATGTGAAAAACGTGACACCAAATATTGTGGCTTTATCACAAAGCAAATCGGAAGATCATGTGAATTTGTTTGCCTATTTGAAGGAAATTATGCAAGGGTACATAAGTCATCCGCATGATTGGGAGGATTACAAAGAGTCACTTCAAGAGTATTATGCTCAAAATATTTGAACATTGGCAAAGATATGACAAAAGACTGAAGAAGAAAATCTCGATGGCGCATCTCTTATTAATACCGTAAGAGAAATTGAGGCGGTTATTAGGTTGTAGAAATTTACTTTATGCGCTTCCTAAAAAGAAAAAAGATGAGAGTGTTCGCATTCTCATCTTTTTGTAGTTATTTTACTTCATTAAAATTAAAATCACTCATCTTCATAAGGATTACTGTGTCTTTGTCATCTTGGTACGTTAGTGATATCTACATGGTCTGGCATGTTAACAGTCACCAGAACTCTATCTCATGGTTTTACAAACTGAGGCTTCTCGTCTCCTCATATTCAGCTGGTTTCTACTTCAAAAACCTTTGTAAGTGGTGTGCCATGTTTCAAAAATGCTTTTTCAGCTCAATCCATTTTGCTTGTAAGTATTCTCACTACTTTATTTATTGGCTGAGGTGCTCATGAATCTCACCCATGGATCGTGTACTCAAAGGTAAATGTACTTTTTCCATGGCTATCAAGAAAAATAAAATCACTTGGATAAAGATTACTTTTTAACGTATCAAAATCGATACGAGTTGATGGAATTTCCATTCACATTGGAATGAAAGTTGACGCTTTTGGTCTTCATGTTACGTTCATTCCATCTGGAAGTCATACAGTTACTTTTACCTCAGATCAAGGAGGGCAGTCCGTATCGTCATCAAGTGATTTTCCATTGAGAGTAAACGATTTTTTAAATCACGTGTCTCATCAAAATTCTTCTTGTTCTTGTTTGTTCATTCTTTGACGGAGAATGCTTTTAACCTTAGCTCATTTCTGAGTGATTTTATCTGTTCATCAAGTCACTTTATACGTGTATGTGTAACTAGTAGAATCAGAGTCTTCGTACACAAATTTGTCAGAATAGAGAGAATCAGCAAGATAACTATGATCTATTTCAGAAATAGTAATGATAGGATTCGTATCTAGTGAGTCTAAAGAGGTTCACCCATCATCAGGTATAAAAGGTGTGTCAGGTGTTCATGAAAGGTACTCATCTAATCATGTAAACGTAGTTTTTACTACGATAATTGCTCATTTTGGACATTGCACGCCATCTGTAAGAGGGAATTCTTCATCTCAATCCTTCATATGAAAATCAAAGCTGTAATCCGTGAAAAGCGTATCAGAAGAAACCTCTGTACTTAAGTATGTATACGTTCCTTTTGTACTCCTTGAAACGTATTGATCGGTTAAAACATCTTTCACCTCTTTCCCGTTTTGGACATAATCTCAGGCTGCTCATTGAATAACATAGCTATGTGAGAGGGTGTCTGTAGTTCTTCACTCAAAAGTAAATTTTGAAAGGGGAAACAAATCATATTCAACTTCAGCTTTCACTACTTGTTGCTGGGTATAAGCAATTTTTCAGGTAACTCATCTTAAAATATTCCTAGCAGTACTATCCTGGATTGAATGAAAATCTTCATAAAAGTATTCTTCGGTGACAGGAGTAAGATATACCCATTCAATATCATAATCTGCATTATGATGGAAATTCAATTGATAATATTTTCCATCAACCTCGCAAAGATCATATCACATCTCTCAAGATCAATCATGAAAAATTGATTCTAACCTAATAGTTGATCAAATTTCGGTAGGTTTATCAGTAGGTGTTTCCTTTCATGTTTCCAAGATAGATCGTTTTCATTGAGCAAGCTTGACTTGAATATCGTATAAGTTTCATTGATGCTCGTAGAGGCTAAGAATAAAGTCTCTTTCAACATCGACATAGGTAGCATCTAAACCAGTAAAGTACTTTATTCACGTCGTGAGTTCTCCGTCGAGGTTATAGAAATCAAAGGTTCAATCTTTCTTAAGTAGTTTAAGTCATTCTACTCAACCATAGTTTCTGAATCAAGAATTTACTTCAATTGCATCAACATAGTCTCAGCTTCATATTGTTTCTACAGCTGGCCTTTTACGTAAATCAATTTTTTTTAAAGAAGAAATTCATGCATTTCCAGAAGTACATTTAGCATAATAAGGTTGCTCTTCCTGATCTCAAATTTTTGTGATCTCACTAAACTGTTCGTTAAATCCAATGAGTGTTTTAGAATCTGTTCAATAAGAAATGAGTCAAGCTGAATTACTCGTAGAGTCAGATATTTCATACATAAAATCAGGAAATCCTGAAGCTTGTTGTATTTCTTCAAAACGATCAAAATCAGTTTCCCCAGATGAATTTATGAGCGCATATTTGCCATCTTTGCCTTTTACGCAGATGAATTTACCTTCGTTTTGATAGCTGGCATCTATACCTATTTCATCTCAAAAACTATCAAAGAGTACTAAGGATTCATCAGCATCAATTTCAAAGCCATTATTTACAAAAAAGGAGTTTTTATAGGTTACTCATTCTTGAGTTCTTTCGTCTTCGTAGTTTCAGACCATAATGAGCGTCCTTCCGTTAGTGAATTTTTTAGCTAAGTAATGTCGACCAGTGCTTTGACAAAAAATAAGCTCACTATCACCATCAAACGGTTGTGGGAAATGGTCAGTTGAAACTGACGCGTCAATCTGCTGAAGATCTTCTGGTCTAATAACAAGTTCTTTATTTGGATCATTTTTAATTTTTTCAGGCTGTTTGTTTCAGTCTCAGTCCGTACCGCATGCACTTAAAACAACTGCAAGAAGCGCTGCGTAAAACGTATATTTTGCTCATGTTTTCAATTGTTCGTAACCTTTTCTGATATCGCTCATCCTTTTGAAGAAAATAAACTGCGTAAATGATTTTAATATGCAGATAATGTTTTATTTGTCAAGATAAAGGGTATGTCTTATTCTTCCAAAACTCCAGGAACTTCAACGATGGTCATGTCTGTTTCAAGGTCTGGCCGTTCGAGTTTCATTTGCTTTTCAAACGCCTCAATAATAACTTTCGACATTTGGTTAACTTTTACATGGTTGTTATCAGATTGAATAACATGCCATGGGGCTACCTTTGTGTCAGTATGTTTGAAGAGCCAATGGTATGCGTCAATAAATTTTTCGTATTTAGAAGATTTCTTAAAATCACCATCTTCATGTTTCCAGTACTTTTCTGGGTTAGTAATCCTTTCATGAAGTCTTTTCTTTTGTTCTTCATGAGAAACATGGAGATAAAACTTAATCACAATTGTTTTGCTATCTTCGAGCATTTCTTCAAAGTTATTGATATGTTTTGCTCTTTTTTTAAGCTCCTTTTCATCAAGAAATCATTCAATATATGGCACGAGGATATCTTCATAGTGACTACGGTTAAAAATTCATATCATTCCTTTTTCAGGAGTTCTTTTGTGGATTCTCCATAGGAAATCATGAGCAAATTCTTCTTTACTAGGAACTTTAAACGAACTAACG
>JAHDCT010000033.1:0-4440 GCA_020629735.1 bacterium
TGTTACCCTTGCTGGTATGAACACGTGGCATAAATCTGAGCTGAATCGTTACACCCAATTAGTTGCTGGGTATAATGGATCTGTTGATGCTCGTAAGAAAGAAGTATCAGATCTTAAATGATGATTGACTGCTATTCGTACTCAAATGAGAGTTGAGAAGAAAAGAGCTCAAGTGGTTTCTTATGAAGCAGAAAAGTTTCTTAAAGATATATATGCTAAAAAGCTTGAAAAGGATGTGGTATGATTAACTTCGTATACTGACTGACTTGTTCTTTCTATGAAAGAGTTTGAAAATTGAATAAAAAAGGACCATGTTCATCTTTCTGAAACTCAACGTAGTGCATCAACTTTAGCTGATAAGAAGAGAAAGAAAGAGACGGAGGAGATTGAAGCCCTTATTCATGTAAAGGAAAGTATGTTAGACTCCTTTGAACAGCATCTAGAACATGAGAAAGAAATTTTAGAATGATTAAGTGATACACATAAAGATCATGTTAAAGATGTTGCTGGATTAGGTAAAAAAATTGAAACCTTGAAAAAATCTCTTTCTCCTAAGAAAAAGCCTTCTTTATCTGTCAAAAAAACTCAAAGAAAGAAAAGAGTTGTTAAAAAGAAAAGTAAATAGTTTTGAACTGTTATTCTCATAATAGACTTACTCAGAGTGTTTCTCGCTCTGAGTTTGTTTTTTGAGGAAGAATATTTTCCTTAAAGTATTCTGTGATACTAGATGTATATTTTGGATTCCTTTGAATGAAGAGCCATGTTGCTACTTTACACTCCTCTTCTGTTCACACGCATTCTAAGGGTTTAATTCAGCGCACTCCTCGGAGTTCTTGAAATTCATATAAGTTGTCATAGTTTTCATAGAGATCTTTTCACCAGATATGTACTACGTCTTCTAGCAAGAGAAATGGCCTCATGATTAAGTAGACGAAAAAACATTTAGGACAATCATTGCACCGTTTCTTTTCGGCTTCTTTACTTATTGCAAAGTTTTTATTACAGCTGCTGAATTGTGTTAGGTGCTTTTTGTATTTTGAAAATTGTTGTGCAATTTTAATCTCGAAGAGATCTCTTAATTTACTTTTATATACTATACTTGTTGAAATGTACTTTTCGATGTATTTTCTAAAATTTTCTTCAAATTCTTCACTTTTACTTCGTTGATGATTTATCGTTACTCATTTTCGTTCTGTATTTCCAAAATTTGCGCTTTTTTCATTAGAAAAGTGTACGTGATCAAATCCGTATAGATAGCATATAATTATTGTTACCATTGATATTATTCCTGTGATTGGAACATGACCATTATAATATCAACGTTGCCCCATTTCTCATAATTTTTCTAAGTCGAGCGTTCTTTTTATAAGAAGCTTTTCTTTTCACAGAGATTGTGTTCATAAACTATGAATGAGGTACTCTTTCCCAAAGCAAAAAGGAGTAATTTCTTTTTCTTCTCTTATTAACTTTTCTGCGGTTACAAAACTATCTTTTCATCATCAGAAAGGAACGAGATGATTACTTTCTCTTAATGGAGCTATATTTATTTGAGGAAGTTCTTCTCACTTGCTTGTTATTGTTTTTAATGCGTTTGGATTCAATTTGTTCACATATCGAAACTCCCCTAGTCATTTATTGTAGAATTTTTTTCGAAATTCTTGTTGATCATCGTCTATTCAAAAATTCTCAAGCACAATATCCTCTACTGGAAATAGCTTGTAATAACTTATTCCAAGTGCTATGCTTAGATGCTGAAGAAGTATTTGCGTATTTTTATCATTGATTTTCTGTTTTGTTACGTAATTTTCAGATGAAAAATCTATTATTTCTTTGAAAAAAACTTCATGATCAAATGAGTAGTGAAATTCTACTTTGCTGTTTTCTAAATTCTTATGAGGATGTATATGAAATTTTTGATATGCTTTAAGAGCTTGCATAGATTTTTTTTGAGTAAACATTATATTCTTATATATGTGTCTATGTTGATGTAATTTTATTCATCTATGTTTCCTATGCAATTGGAAAAACTTTGTTCCTTTCAAAAGATAGCAATATTATGATGTTGACGTGAGTGAAGATCTACCCTAGCTTTTCTTCGTTCTCAATGAGTTCAAGATAGTTCTATCACACTTCATGATATCTGAAATGTAGATATTTCTGATTTTTCTGGAGAAGTCTATTCTTGACCATGATATTTGAAAGCCCTTAGTTGATCTGATGTAATCATTAGAAGCGCTTGAATCCCACGCACTACTCTTTCTGATTACTTAGATATTCCATCGACCACTCAAACTGCTCTTTTCTTCTCAAATTACAGATGAAAAGTTATTTGAATTACTTGAACAAAGGGTAAATCTACGTTAAGTACTCTTTTGTATAGAGTACTAGATGAGGCCTGACTTTCTGTGTCTTTAGTTGGTAATATATGACAACCAGTATTAGATGCTGTTGATTTTTCAGCTGATCCAGTTGACTTTGTTGTGTATGAACTTTCTAGTTATATGTGTGATTGATATGAATTTCCTTTAGATATTGCTTTGATAAATAACCTTTACTTTGAACATCATGCTGACTGGCATTGATCTCTTGAAGCATATTGGAGAGCAAAGCTTAGTTTGTTGCCTAATGCTAGATGTGCTCTTTTGTGAACGAATGTTAGAGATCAGATTTGACTGCTCTGAGATACGTCATTACCAACTTTCAAAGAATATTGAACTTCCTGAGCATATTCCTTTTCTTGAAATAGTTACTTTAAGAACTGATCTTTAGTTTTTACTGCAAATTCTGCTTTGTTAAAATGAGATCACAATAAACATAACATTTGTTGAGTATTTTGAATATGCGATGAATTGGAGATTGATACTTCGTTTTTGATAACTGTTTTGAAGGATTTTTCATGACTTGAACATAGATTAGAAGAAGTACCTACAAATGATTGAATTCTTTGGGTGAATGATGCTAATGCAAGTATGCCATCAGCTACAAAGTATGCTTTATTAACCTATTGATCCAAGGTTGATACTCTCTTTTACTGAGGTAAGAAGAGTTGATATACACACGATGAAGTTGCTGAGTTGATCAATGAATTGTGAGTAAGAAATTTAGTTATTTTTCCTGATACTGGTTATAATCTGCTAGCTTTATTAGATAGAGAAAAGTTTTCTATCTGTGAAACGAACGATATGGGAGTTTGAGTTAATTTTGCTAAAAATCATACTGCTTCTTGAAAGGTTGCTCTTTTATCTTGCTGAGCACCCAGCTATAGTTGCTGGAAGAGTTTTGAAGAAAAATGACGCTTGTTTAAGGAGGCCATTATAGAAGGATAGCATTTTTTTATAGTATTTATTGAGATTTCCTAAACAAATGTGTGTAATATCTATATCCATCTTTAATACAGTCGTTAATATCACGTTTAGCTTTTCGATGTAACATCTTTTCAGCTTTTGTTACTGTTGCGTATGTAACTGGTAGATCTCCATCTCTTCTTTTTCATCTGATTATTGTCATCTTTTTCTCTAAATTTTTTTCAATTTTTCCAATAAGTTCAAGTACGCTCGTTCCTTTTCCGGTTCATATGTTTATGGATTCATATTTTAGGTCCTTTTTTTTGAATAAGTTAATGGCTTTTATATGTGCTTCAGCTAGATCCATGACATGAATATAATCTCTAATACAGGTTCAATCTTTGGTTTCATAATCATCTCAAAAAATTATGAACCTTTCGTTTAAGAGTAACGCTTTCATTAAGAGTGGAAAAACGTTCGTTGTGCCTTTATGGAGAGATTCTCAGAGTAATCAACTTTCATGGGCTCCTATTGGATTGAAATACCTAAGGTTAACTACTTTTCGTCACTTATGCTTACTTAGGTCCCATAATATTTTTTCTATACATAGTTTACTTGTGGTATATGGATTTTGACTATTTCCAATGGGATCATTTTCATTAAATGGTGGCTCAGCTTTTCATGTATCGTACACAGTGGCAGTTGATGAGAAAACTAGATTTTTTACACTATGCTTTTCCATTATTTGAAACAAATTGCTTGATGCGTGTATATTATTTTCATAATAAGAAAAAGGGCTTACACAACTTTCTCAGACTGATTTGTTTCACGCTAGATGTATGACTGCTTCAAAAGGGTTTTCTTTAAAAACTTGATCTACTTTATCTTTTTCTAGGAGCGAAAGCTCATGTAAAGTGAGACTTTTTCATGCTAGTTTTTCACTTGTTTTAATTATATTTTTTTTGCTATTAGAAAAATTGTCCATTATGTGTACTTTAAAACCTTCATTAAGCAGCTCGACGGCTATATGAGATCATATATAGCCAGCTCATCAAGTTACTAGTATTCTTCATTTTTTCATACGATTTCTAATGGGTGTAAAGCATAGTTCTCACCTTTAAACAATTTTTACTAGGAGGGTTCTTTCCTTTGTTTC
>JAHDCT010000033.1:4450-10033 GCA_020629735.1 bacterium
TAAATATATTTTGTGGCCCGTAGCTGTTAATTTGTTGATATGTTTTTTCAAGGTTAACTGATAGTGAAGTAAGTTTTTTCTGGGTTTCATCTTGTATTCATAGATATGTTTCTTGAATGACTTCTTTTCGCTTGTAAAGATGTTGTTTAGCTTTGACTTCAATATTGTTTTTATATTGTGAAATGTTGGTACTATATTCACTGTATATATTAACAACATAGTGAGCTGCATCGCTGGGTGTTTTATATGAGCTATGAACAATTTCATCGAGAATTGACTTGTCTCTTGTGTGTCAGATTGCAAGCATAACCGGAATTTGAGATGTACACACTTCTTCAGCTATACTTAGATTGTTTTGCCATTGAAGACTTTCACTCCCTCATCATCAACGTAGTATACAAATAAGATTATATTTCTTTTCGTTTTGAAATAATGATCAATGGTTTTCCAACATTCACTCTTTAACTTTTTTTAAACAGTTTAAGACTCATTTTTTTGCTGGATTTCCGTTAATAGGTGTATGATGAATATCTCGACTTATCTGAATATTGCTTCATTTTATTATTTCTAAGAAATCCTTTAATCATTCTGATTTCTCTGAGCTTATAAGTGCTATGTGGAAGCTTGGATAAGGCATTACAATCTCTTTATTTTTATTGTATATTCATTTCTTTTTCAATGTTTCACGAATAAGTGCTTTTTCTTTTTGAATTTCTCATAGGGTGTATTCGCTGAGAATCTTTTTTATATTGAGACTAAAGCCCCAATGGTGATGGAATGAAGCGTAGGCTTCAAAAAGTATTTTTTTCCCAATGAGCGTGTGATGTGCTTCTCAAATTTCTGATAGAAAACTTTCAAGGATTGTTTTATCTCGAATGATTCACTTGGCCTTTGCTTCAACTTCTCATTTTTCAGAGTATTCAACTATATCAATATAGACACGATTACCGTATATTTTGTAAGAAATAACTTCAGCAAGTATGCTAAATTTGAAAGACCCATAGATCTCACGGAAGGTGCCTTCTATGATGTGCATTACTTCTTTTAATGTATATTTATTTTGCATAGGTACTTGTTTTTGTGATTTTCTAAAAAATGAAATTACTATGAAAAAATGTTGACAGAAACTGTGTAATTTAAATAATCTTGCTTTTGCTTCTTCATTTGCTATATATCTGACTATATCTTTTTCTGATTATGAAACCATATTTATTGAAGCATATTTTGCTCTATTCTGTTTTCTTCTTTTGTTGACTCCTTTTTGTTGGGTGTTCTCGTTTGTCTAAACAAGTTGAGGTTACGTGAATCGATCAAATTTATGATGTCTTAGATGGACATATCTTGATTGATTATTTTTCACGCCTTAAGAAAACGTGAAGAAGGGATTTTTCTAGAACTATCGATTTGGATATCACGTATCCTAATTTTTCTCGTGTTTTGACCGAAATTTCTGAACCCTCAGGAACTGAAATTTCTTGAGAACTTACTAATGATTCATTATCTTTAGCTGGTAAGGTTGAACTTTCTCATACCTTTCCTGATGATAACCTTCTTTATTCAGAAATTAACTTTGAATGAACCTTAGTCTACAAAGAATATAACGTAGATTACTCTCTACTTTTGAACGCTTTTTATGATATTACTACCTCTGAAACATACATATACATAGTTGAATCTGATTTTGTTTCTGATGTTGAACAAGATGATTTTCATTTGTTAATGATGCTTTTACGCACACAACAGCATAAATGGATACGCTTTGAAAAACTCAGTTTCTTATCGTTTTTAGATATTTCATGGTTACCTACTCTTCTTTCATCTCCTGCAACGACATCTCATATTGTGCCTGACGTTAATAACGATGCTTGGTTTCTTGTATATACTTCTGACCTTATTGATTTGGAATGATTATTATGAGATGATGCTGATACTCTAGATTGATTCTTAATTAAAGATTGAATACGTTTTTGATTAGAAAAAAAGAGATGAGAAAGATGACATGAACTTACTATTGGGTCTGATAATTCTGATGCACCTCAGTTTGAGTGATATTTTCATAGTTGACACAAGAAAGATTATTTTTCAAAAATAACCTGAAAGCTGACTTCTTTACATTGATTTTCTTGAGATATTGTGACTCAGCTTTTTGTTAAAAAATCAGGAATTGATGTAAAACCGTTTCCTGAGCTTTTTGTTGAAAATACAGATATTTTTCCTGATTTATCAGCTTTAACTGAACCAGTTGTTACTTCTACAATTGAGTAAAATTACTTAGTTCTCGTGATCTTATATCCTTCTGATGAGTCTTTTATGTCTCGTCATTCAGATGTAATTTTGTCTCTTAGTTCATCAGCTTTTTGGTACTCTTTATTTAATTTAGCTTCTTGACGTTGATTAGCTAATTCAACGATATGAGCTGGAATGTTGTCTGGAGTATTTTCTTTTTCCGTAAGTTTTGCTATTCCTTCTCTTAATCATAACTTCAAGACTTTGTCATCTATTTCAAGTATTGTTTCAACGTCTCCTTTTTGTGGATTTGCTAAGGCTGAATTTATAGAACTTAAAACCTTTACCGTATCTAAATCATCAGCTAGATATGTTTGTAAGGTACTTTTTAAGTTACTCTCTTCTTTAAGTGAATGATTTTCTTTTTGTATTTTTAAGATTTTCTTTATGAGATTCTTTCTTGTTTTTTGAGCTGCTTCTAATGCTTCCCATGTAAAATCAAGAAAGCTTCTATAATGCCCTGTAAAGTAAAAATATCTTAGATCTTGAGGTTCAAATCATTTTTCAATGATTCATGGAATACTGAGATCATCTCATTTAGATTTTGAAACCTTTCATCCATCAATCTGGAGAAATTGTACATGCATCCAGAATTTGACTCGTTCATTTGTCCCAATGCAACATTCTGCTTGAGCTATTTCGTTTGTATGATGAACCGGTATATGGTCGACTCATCATGTATGAATATCTATTTTGTCTCCTAATTCTTTTGTTGCCATTGCGCTACACTCTATGTGTCGTCAAGGAAATCCATGTTGATTGATTTCTTCTTCGATCATTTCAGACCTTTTGATAATACGTAAAGATCCCTGATAATTGCTACTTTCTAGGAACGTATCTTTATTGAAATCATCTGAAACTATAAGTGCTCATGTATTTTTTCAGTTATATACCCATTCCATTGACCTTTGTTCGTGCTTAGGAGAGAATTTCCAAAGAGCAAAGTCTGATAGATTTTTTTTCTTTGAACTATCAATTTTTGCGCCATCTCATCTATGATCTGAATTCATTCATTCAAAATCAAGTTGAGCTAATTTACCATATTCATCTACTTTTGATGTATCCATATAGATTCCATCTCAGTCAATGACGTAGGTATATCACTTTTCCGTTAGTGTTTTTACCATATCAATTTGTTCTTGTATATATTCTGTGGCTCTTGTATAGGTGTCAGGTGCATCAATTCATAGTTCTTCACTGTAATTCCTGAAATTTTTCTCGTACATTCTTGCTACCTCTCGTACGGTCTTATTTTCTCTTCTAGCTCATTTTTCCATTTTATCTTCTCCATGGTCACCATCATCTGTTAGATGACCTACATCGGTAATATTCATAACATGATTTACTTTGTATGGTGTCACATATGTAATTGATGATTTTAGAAGATCAACAAAAACATACGCTCTCATATTTCCTATATGAGGGTCTCAGTATACGGTTGGTCAACAACTATACAGTTTTACAGTATCTCAATTATGTGGCTCAAATTTTTCTTTTTTACGATGTAAACTATTGTACAAAAATAATTCCATTGTTTGTATAAGAATTAAAGTGTTTTTTCTACTTATCTCAACATTGTAACTCGATTAAGCCTTTATATGACCTAGCATATCATTGATAGGCTTGCATGTTTTCTTTATATCATTGTGTTGTTAGTTTTTTTAATGTTTCGTATCTTGTTTTAGCAATATCTATTGTTTCTTGATCAACACACTTTCCTTCTTCCATTGTAGTAATAAGTTCTTTAAATCGTTTTTCTAAACTGTGTTTATTCTCTAGATAATCTGAGTTGTTACCAAAGATTCATGAAAAAAAAACTTCCACTTTTTCAATCAGTATTTCAAATCATGAGAAAATCGATGTTTTCTCTGCTGGATGAGTTTTTAAATAATTCATAGCGAGTACTAGCAGAATAACTCATATTACTAGCTCAATGATGTTCATTTTTACTCTTTTTTTCTTTTCTGAAAGCGAGGCTCTTAGTTCCTGTTCTTTTTGTGAAATTTCCATGTGTTACTTTAATATAAATGTAATGAGAAAAAGCTCTGCTTTACTTTTTTCCTCTTATGAGTGGTACTATATCTATGGTTACACCAACAACAAACATAAATAAAGAACAAGACTTGACTTATTGCACGTTTGCATGTTTTAAAATTTTTTCCTTTTCTTCTTTAAAATTTTCCCAGGGAAAAACGTATGAAATTATTTCTTTTCAGGGCATTTTTCTCAATTCATTTGTTTCTTTAACATAGAAATGCTTTGAAAAAGACTTTTTCTTTAATGTGCTTTTGTCTATCAGAAGTGATGCTGTGGAAATAGTTATTTCGCTATTTACCTTTAGACATTTTTCTTTTGCTTCGAGCATTGTTGTTCATGTTCAAACATTTGCATCAATTATAAGGGCGTGCCTGTAATTTTTTAACTGAGATATGTTTTCTGTGGAAATTTCATGTAATTGTGTTCACATGTAGCCATATTGTACTGGAATAATGTTTTTGATATGGGTTCTCGATGCTATATCAAGACCTACAATTCATCCACTTCTCAGTATTGGTACTATTACATCAATTATTTTATGTTCTGTATAGTTGCCAATTTTTTTATGAAGTGTTTCTATCCGTTTTCAATATTCTTGGTACGTAATTTGTTCTAAGTTCATATTAGCGGAGAATTAATGACTGCCCTGGTCTTAACACTTTTGGTACTCAATGATTTCATAGCATAACTTGTCTTGCGAATTCTATATCATCTGCCTTAATTATATCCCGTGTGTTATAATGAATGGGTACTACATAGTTAGCTCTGATCCAAGATGCAGCGATTACAGCATCATTAACTCACATGGTGTAGACATCTCCAATAGGGAGAAATGCGACGTCAATCGAATACAATTCTCCTAACATTTTCATATCTCAAAAGAGTCAAGTGTCCCCAGCGTGATAAATTGTCTTTTCATTAGCTGTTAGTATTACTCAAGCTGCAACAGTTGTGTATGTTGACGAAATATTTCAAATTGCTCATCAATGCCGTGCTTGAAAAAACTTTACCTTGTATTCATCATAATCAGCTGATCATCATATACCTTGAGTCTTTACTTTTTCTCTTGGCAAACCTTCTTCATCTATTAGATACTCCCCTAACTCATAGGTGCAAATTACGATAGCTTCGGTTTTTTTTGCTAATGTAACTGTGCTTCATACATGATCGTCATGACCATGAGTTAAAATAATAGCATCAATTCCTTTTTCAATTAACTCATCTTCCGTAACATCACAGTTTGCATTTCCTTCAATGAAG
>JAHDCT010000034.1 GCA_020629735.1 bacterium
TAACTGAAATCCAATTTTGTCAGTTATATTTGACTTGGTAAGCCTGAATATCATTTCAAAAAGCATCTTGCACAACAATTGTGTGTCCACCTCATTCTTCTAACAGAGACGGATCAAGATTCTCAATCAATGTTGCCCAATCTTCCTCAGATAAAATAAAAGGTTCAGTATTTTCTTCAACTTCCACAACCTCTACCTCTTTTTCTTTAATTCTTCATGCAGAAGCACCAATACTAAATGATTTCTGCTTTCTTGTAGCAACTGCACTTGCTGATGCAGTATTCGTAGTTACTCAACCTCTCGTTCCAGCATGTTGTTCATCAACATCAATTCTGATCGGATCTAGAGCAATATCCTGAACCTTCTTCACATAAATTGTTCATTCACCTCATACATCTCAACAGTTTGCACAATCTCCATATGAAGCTGGTAATATATCTGATGAATCTTCTCATCAAGCCCAAGGTTTTCAATCAATTCCTACAATTTCTCAATTATCTAAGACTATCTCTTTTTCATCATACAAACGAACAAGATCCTCTAAAGTTACTAGCTTATTTTGATATCCAAGCAAATCATACGCTCTTCTTAATCAACCTTCAAACTCTTGGTAAAGAACTATATTTTCTCTTTGAAGGTCCGTAAAAAATTTCGTTAAATATTTACTATATGCAACTATCTTATTAGGTCATTCAAAAACATCTTTTGAAACAATTGAACTCGTGATAATTCATGGATTAGCGACAAATTTCTCACCTATATGTCAATTAGATCTAGATTCTTCATAAGTAGCAATACTTGCGACCATACCTTCAAGAACTGTTCATGTCGAAACTAAGCTAGGAGAAGCTTTCAAGTTTTCAACAATCATATTTCTTAGAGTCAGCATCCGTAAGTTAGCTCAATTATGTTCAGATAAGATTCTTGCTTCATATGCTTTATTTCTCGTTTCCATCACCATTCGAGTTGGTGCTAACAGATATCAGAGTTGATGAACTTTATTTGGAGTTCAATCTTCATTTCTCGTTGTTACTCTATTATATGAATCCTCACCATATCTAAAGGCTGTTCAAAGAGTTCTAGATAAGTATCACTCAAGCAATTCTTTATTAGTCTTTCCACCAGTATTATCTACGTGTAAATTAATAGATTCAAAATCAGCTCAATCAGAATCTAAAATCTCATCTATCGCACTAGCCTCTAACGCACTAGCATGAATTCATGTTTCAGATTCTAAACTATTCTTTAATTCTTGAGCTTTATCTGACATTTTTTCTAAGGACATATGTTTCCACATAGTCATATCCACACGAGATTGTCTCGCATAAATAAGATCAATAACAGCTTTTTTTGTATCAGGATGTAAAGGAGCGTCCCATCAAATATCATAATCGGTACTCACAATAGAAGGCATTTTCTGAATTGCTATTCACCAAGCTTTATCTAGTAAAGCAACCCTTTGGTTTTCAGGAGTTTTAAAAGCTTGAACTGCAATTTTTCAAAATTCTTTAAACGATGCGTTTCAAGAATCACTATGTCTCCACATCACTAACTCTGTACCTGCTTCAGAAGAGAAAAAATCATGTATTTTCTGTGGCACTTTCTCGAAATTTAGTTGAACTTCTTTCTCAAATTTTTCCTCTACCATTCAAGTAATTTCAAATTGAGGCCCATCATCAAATGGAGTGTCCCAATTGAAACTATATGTATCACTATGAGAACTTGGTTGAGTTAATCTAATTTTAGAATTAAATGGAATGGGTCCAACAGAATGAGACGGCTTATATGCATCCATAAAAGTAATCTTCCACTTATTTTTATCTTGCTCAAGAGGAGTTCATGCATCAATTTGAATTGTTGCAAAATCAATATGTTTCTTTAATTCAGTATGTCACTCAATTTCATTTGAAATTGCTGCAACATATTTCCCAACCAATTGATTTGTCACAAACTGTTTTTCTTGTTCTTGTAAAGCAACAATTCCATCAAAATATTCATCTGAAGTAAATTCCAAAGTGTCATTACCAAATGCTCCCACTTTACCTTCAATTCAAGATACAGTTTGATCTAACACAATATAGTTACTCGTCGTCTCAAGATCAGTATATTTTATGAGATTCATCCATAAAGCTGTTGGAAATATCATTGCTCCATCATCATCATGACTAACAAAATGTTTATACTCTGGAGAAACAAAAATATCAGAAATTCTTTTATTCGTACCTGGTAAATGTAGCTCTCAAGGAATAACATAAAAATCAGCTTTCAAGGTTTCTCAACTAACAGAATGAGTCAGTGATCTTTCTTCCACAAAAATTTTATGATCAACGCTCTCAAGATCATTCGTCACATGAAGAAGTTTATTCACTTCATCTTCAGGTCTTTCTCAAGGAACTACGCGAGCACCTTTATTTTCCATAACCACATCACTAAAGAGTTGTGCAGCTAACTCTGGATCAGTTTCCATTACCATTTTTTTGAATCGACTCAAAGTAACTCATGCAGTTACTCAAGCAACCTGTTGTAAATCAGCTGACAATCAGAGCATAATGTATACTCACAATGAGAAACCTGAAATATGTAATGATGAAAATCCATCTTGAAGTTGAGAAATCTGCTGACTTTCCATCTTGTTCATAATCCCATCTAAGAAAAGTTCCATATAGAGACTTTCATGCCCATCTGGTGCCTTTTGCATAGCTGAAAAGAGTTTGTCAGTCATAGACTTCAGTTTAATACGGGAATCTAGATCTTTCCAAAACTTGTCATTTGGTTTATCAGAGAAAAACGTTTTTCAAATATAATCTTGCATAAGAGAATACATTTCATCTGCACTCTTTGGATTTGACTCGACAATACTGTCTAAAACCTTTCATAGATTATTTCTCCAAAGAATCTTTGTCCTTTCAATTCATCATTTTTTATCAATTGAAGCGCCTACACTCAAATTAGCAGTTAATCAGACATTTCACTCGCTTAATTTTGTCGATCATGATACTCAAAGTGTAGCAAATCAAGTAACAATATCCTTATCTCAAAACATCGATCCCTCAAAAGTAGTGAAATCTTTAGCATACGTTCCTCATCAATTAAAGTTAAGCATACGAATGAGATCAAAATCTCAACTTCTTTTAACTCATCATCAAAACCCAAAAGAAAAAGTAAGTGAATTTGTACGGGCGATACCATGTATTTCAGCCTCCTCTACATCACCAAAGTCAAATCCTTTTGTAAATTGTAAATTAAAATCAACTCAATCAGGACTTACTGCTAAAGTAGGAGAAATAGTATCTAAAATCCCATCCATTCACCATGTATGAGAAGTAGCAGCTCACACTCAAAACATAGATGTCTTTTGTAAATGCTGATCCACGTACTGCGTATAAGCTAAATTAACTGACGAGTTACCTCATAAATAAGTTAGTTGCGTTTTTTTAACATCTTCAGCGACTTCTTTTCATGTTTTATTTGTTCACTTAATTTCATTCACTTTAACAGCTAGATCATCATAGAGTTCTTGATTGTTTTCATAGCTCAATCATTCTTCAATATCCTTCATTGCTTTTTCAAACATTTCTTTTTTCATGGCCTCATCCATCATCACAAATCTTGAAAGCCCCTCTCATTCTTCTTGAGAATACATAATTTCTTTAAAATAGTCTTCTCAAAAATTGTCTAAATGTTCTTTAGTTGCAGCTAAAATTCACAAATCATTCGCATAAAAATCGCTTAATCACTGATAATCAACAACCGTTTTTAATGAAGTAATGACATTAATAGTCATAGCATCCGTAATATTCATCTCAGAAAAAAGAGCTGGCATGTCAGACAAATCACTTTCATATACCTGTCTAACAAGTTCATTAACTCATCAAGGTCAAGTAAATGTAGCTCTATTAATAAGAATCTGTCTTAAACTTAAACAAACAAAATTTTTCGTAATTTCACCTTCATCTCAAAGGGTAAAAATCTGTACAAGGTCATCAAATTTTTGTCATTCACTGAGCCTTTGAGCTGCGTAAAGGTCTCACATTTCTAACTTTTGTTCCCTAATTCTTTCAGATTGATTTCTACTTCCTAAATAAGGATTTAAATCTCCATCGAAATCGTTACTTGCAAAAAAACTGACTAAACCTTTGGCTGCTCACGACAGTTTTCAATAAGCTTGTTGTTTATGTTTAGCAGCTTCAGTAACTTCTAAATAATTTCAATCTTCAAATGCATCAGCTAGTTTTTTATTTCACGTAAGCATCTGAATACGATACAAATCTTTATATTTTTTACGTGAGTCAAATCACACGTCAGACATAAAAAGTAAATCATCAATGAGATTTCTTGATCCATCATCTCAATTTTCATAAGCATCGTTTATTATTCTTAGGGCTTTTACCTCATCTGTATTGTCTTCAAGGCTTTGTCGACTCTCAACCCATTGAGAAAACTTCAATTGAAGGCTAACATAAGTATCTTCTCCTAAGTCTTCTTTGGTTGTTCACAACTCCTCTAACAATTTTTCCAAATCTCACTCGCTTAGTATTGGAGCAATTTTATCAGTTGATAAGTCTAGATCATACGCAGTACAAAATCTTATTAAATCTCTCTTAACAACATTTCTCATTTTATTTAAATTCATATCAGCTTCGAAATATTCTTTTAATCTCACTAATCTTACATCTTTCAGAGCATTCCTGAGGTCTTTATTTTTTATATCATATACATCCAATAACTTATTCATCGCTTTATTTACTCTCTTACGATACTTAAATTCTATATCATCAGAGACGGTTTGTGTTTCAGTTTTTTGTTGCTGATCTTTCAAAACCACAATTTCATTTTGCAAACCAGACAACAATTTCTGAGTCTGTTTTTTAATATCATTAATATCCAAAAGTCTTAAATATCACATTAATGAATTCCTATCACTTTCAATAAGTCATAAAGTTCTATTATAAAGCATAGACAAAATATCAGAATTCATACGCTTATGTTCTTCAGAGTCATTAGTCGTTAAAATTGTTTGAATCTTTTCATTAATCTCCGTCAAAGTTTCCTTTCTTTTTCAACTAGCACTACTCGCTAAATCCTCAAAGTAAGATTTAGTATAATTCAGCTGAATCCTCTCGGCTTTTCCTAAATGTTCAGACATTAGTATAAATCAAAAAATAGATAAATTCCTCTATCCTATTTTTACTTATCCATTCAACTCCTGTCAAAAAAGTTTACCCTTTGAAAAAGGAAACTTGCCAAATACTAAATTTAAGATGTTTTTTTGAAAAATTTAATCTAGTCAAAAGTAAATGTATACGTTACAATTTGTTCAAACGTAGTAATCAATAGATCTTTGCTCAAATTATAAGATTCAAACCATGTTATCGGTCTAGCAGAAATACTGGTATCTTTTTAAGAATATTTCTTGAAAAAATTGAGGTTTATGTTCTAATAATAATGCTAATTGGTTAATAACTACAATGTCTTGAAAAGTATATTCTTGAGTCCAACTCTCTCAATTTTCATAAGCGTTAATAATTCACATCATAAGATCATAGGGAATTTCACCAGTCTCTTCAACAATCTCGACTCACAAACACTTACATGAGTTTGTATATACATCATTGACAGTAGAACTATTCCCATCATCACACGAAGTTCCTAGAAAAGAATTAGGAAGAAAAGGACAGGAGTCTTGGCAATCAGCCACTCCGTCTTGGTCACTGTCACCAGCTTGAGGCACAGAAGCCACACATACTCAACTACAATCAATCATTCCAACTCAACTTTCTCAACACTCGTTCACAGCAGAATAACACTCAGCTCAATATCATTCAGGAAGTTCAGGAATAACATCTATGTCTAACGAGCAGGAACCATCACATAGAATAGTTCATGCATGTCTTTCTCAACATGCATTAGTCTCAGAAAAACAAGCAATTCATTCATTCTCTACACATCATGCAAATCAGCACTCACCTGGATTAAAAATAAAATCATCATCTGCTTGCTCCCAAGGCGATATATCAGTCTCAACGTCAATGATAGCACCTTCCAAATCAACATCTCATACACGAACCTTAATCTCATAATCTTGATATGTACTAACCTCACTCATATCTAAATCTTGCCAAGCAATACTAAATCTATGATCAGATGTTCAACCACATTGGTTTCAAAGGTCATGTTCAGTACTAATATTAGCAGTTCATGTTCCTAAATAAAATTCAGTTCAATCCTCGTCTACAGCAAAAACTCATACAGGAAGATGTGTCTCCCAATTACTTTCATCACAAGCCCATCAATATATCTTTGTACAATCTTCTCATCCAATAACTCCATGAGGTTCATAAGGAACTTCTTCCCATACATCAAATATTTCAACCTCTAGTACCTCTTCAACAATATTTCATCATCACCGATCGTAACGTAAGCAAACCTCATATACATTGTCTCCATTTTGATCCGTAGGCGCTTCATAATTAAATACTTGTCCAGAAAGTAACCTCATTCTTCCATCCATTCATGGACTTACTTGGAAGTGAGAAGCATCTCAAGAACACAAAGAAATAGTATTAGGCTCAAAAGAAGAATCTAAAGAAAATAAGGTGTCAATATATGCTCCACTTTCAGAATTTTCTTCCAAAGAAAGCTTTTTCTCTGTATACATATCACAATTTTGAGTATTATAATGAATATCAGAAACAGATGGATCTATTTGAACTCACTTATGTTCATGATTACCTGACAAGGTAATTTTCTTTCAAGAATTCAACCAAATGTCCTTTACAACAGAATTTTGGAAAGTATTATTACAAATATGAATATCAGTTATTGCTCAATCTGAGCTCGTATAAGCTCAATCAAATTTGGTAAACATTGAAAGTGATCCATACCTCTTAGCATGTCCATAGTTTCATCAATCAAAAGTATTTCCTATGATATACACTTGAGAAGGAGTCCTTCCCTCAGAAAATCCTCACTGAGTATTATGGTCAGAATGAATCTGAACTCATGGTCAAGATGATCAAACAAAAAACGAATTTTCCACAAGAACATTCTCTCATGCTATCAAAACTCATCTTCATCTATTATCTCTTACTTCGATATTCGAAATACGAGTATTACGAGGAACTTTACTTACATTAACCACTAAACTTCACGGAAATATTTTTCATTGAACATCTTGATCTAAAGTAACTGTCAAATAATTACTCGATGAATTGTCTATGGTGTTAACCGTATAGATTTCTTCTCATAACACCAATCCACCTGGTTCATAAACTTGAAAAGCATCATGGCTAAACGGCAATCAATTTATATTTGGCTTCCTTCAAGTGTACGGATCAACCACCTGAATCGAATTATTTCAAGACAATCATACAACTTGAAAATTCTTCGTATGCACATTCGTTCAGTCATCACATTGATTCCAAGCAACATAATTTTGAATATCTAAATTTCACAGTACATTATTTAAGTTACTAGCTCACGCAGCAACACTTACAAAATGTCACTGAGTAGGTTTAACCGTAAATCCATCAATAAATAAGTTTTTCATATTTGAAGTAACGATACCCAAACCGGCAAGTTTCGTAACAAATATATTTTCCAACGAAATATTAGTTGACTGAGTCAAATTAAATCAATTGTATCAGTTTTTTTGAAACAAGATAACATTTTCATCACCTACTTTTAATCAAAATGCCTTTTCTTTTGTACAAGAAATACGCGTTTCAGAAATTTTAGTACATGTATTATCTGTTCTAACTTGACTAAACCAATAACCATCAACGGCTGGTCTCTTATTTTCAAAATCCCATTTCACGAAATACTCTACTGTATCACTTCACACCACTGGATGATTTCCTTCAATTTCATATTCAACAGTATCACTCGTATTTTTAACTACAGTTCAAGCAGTAAAAGGAGGGTCTAACTCAAATCAAATTGACAAATTTTTAAACGTTATATGTGAACTATTCGTAACAGAAAAAACATGTCACCATTTTTCTCAATTGAGAAAAGCTCATTGTCCATCTACCTCTAGGTTATGGTAATCTTCTAAAACAAAAAGAGGTTCATAATATGGTTTATTAGATTGTTCTTCTTGTCATGAAATACGGTACTCTCATGGAGCAAAAACAAGACGTCATCATGTATTTTTTATAGCTTCAAAAGCTGATCTAATTGCTAAAGTATCATCAACATTATCATCTGGAACTGCTCAATACTGTTCCACATGTACAACTCAAGCAGTTTGCGTTTCAAATATCTTTTCCTTCTCAGGATGAACTGATCATTTAAAATAAAGGAATAATCAAAAAATAAGAAGAAAAAGTAAACTTACATATCTATATACATTTCATTTGGCAAAAGACTTCATGAAATCAGAAAAATAAATACCTATCACTATGATAAGTATAAGAAAAAATGAAAAAATCTTCAAATTTCACTAAAAAAACATAATTCCACCTTCATCCTCAAGCAATGCGAGCAATGAGTACGTTTTTCATGATCTAAATCTTATAAGACCTTTATCTAAAAGCACTTCTTTAGGAATTTTCTCTTTAGATCAATGTTCAGCTAACAACGATTCTACAAGTTCCTTAATATCATGTTCTTGAAGAAGCATTTTCAAATCATGTTCATTAAGCTCAGTAGATAATTCATGTCATTGAAGAGTAAATTTTTGCAAAATATTCCTCTGCTTTTTCAAAGAGATTTTCTCTTTACGCATTTTTAGTCAATTAATTTGAGCAGAAAAACGTTCAATCACCTCCTCTAAACTAAATGTAGGAACATCTCTTTTCTTTAAGGTAAGTACTTTAGAATGGTATTGATTTTCATATTCGGCATTTCATGAGTATTCTTCTATCACATCAAATCAGATAGTATGTAAAAATTCTTTACATAGATCAAAATCAATAAACCCAAGTGAATAAACACTATTAATAATTCCTACTCATCACGGTTGTAAAATTCTGTGTAGTTCGAGAAAAAATTCAACTCTTTCATAATTACCTTTACTAGGAACTAACTTAGTTTCATTAAACGCAAGTGAAGAAGAAATAACGTCAAATTCATTATCTTCAAAAGGAGTATCTAAAAAATTTCATACAACACTTCTTGTGTCTCCATCATCAAAATGATGCGGGTTTAAATCTAAACTCCATACTTTCTCCTTATGCCTTTGATGAATATGTTTTTCTAATAACTTTGGTCATGATCATAGATCTAAAATTTTAGTTGTAGCATCTACGTCAACAACTTGATTCATAATAGCTAAATTAACCCTATTTGCGTTTGCTTGATAACTTCTTGCTCACAATGTCTGATAATATGCTGTAAATTCTTCACCAAATGAAGCTATAAGTTTTTCAACAGAATCAACTCATCACTGACTCACGTACCCAAACATTTTATTAAGTTTATCAATACGAGACATATAAAATTGAGCCAACTGTTCATTCACTTCTAGTCATACAGAAATATCTTTTTCTTCAGTTTCTAAGAGTAATTTTTTCTCAAAATCTTGTAAAGGGATACCAAGAATAAGTTTCTGAATCGCCTTTTGCTTCAATCAAATATAATAATGAATACCTTCTTCAATAGTGTTCTTTAATAGTAATGTCTCAGAAATAAGGTCATTTTCTAATCATGGCCTATATCATCTTCATATTAACTGATCTTTTCCATCCTGAGTCCATGGCTCATTTAAAAAGAT